>NZ_JBEYWC010000033.1:0-80055 GCF_040704505.1 Streptomyces sp. NPDC047002 | reverse complement strand
GACGTGGCGCGGCCCACCGCCAAGGCGTGCCTCGAACGCCTCGTGGTCGGGGGCCTGCTGCGCAGGTCGGCGCATAAGACGGCGACCCACGACTTCTCGGGCCCGCAGGTCTGCATCCGGCTCGAGGGCCGGGGCGCGACCAACTCCGTCACCGGCATCTGGACCAACCCGCCCGACTCGCTCGCGGCCCGTGCGGTCTCCCTCTTCCTCGACGGCAGGTTCGTCTCGACCGCGACGGCGACCCGCTCGGGCCGCGCCCTGACCCACACCTGGCCGAGCGGCGACCTGGGCAGCGGTACGCGGGTGTGCGTCACCTTCCAGGGCAGCGCCAGGTCCGCCTGCCAGACCACGGGCTGACGTCCCGCGGGCGCCGCGCCCGGCGGGTGTGCGGTCAGCCGACCACCGCGGCGTCGTCGTCCCTGCTGCTGCCGAGGCCGGTGGCAGCGGCGGCACCCACCAGGCCCGCGTCCGTGCCCGTCGTCGCCGGCACGACCTCGATGCCCTGGACGAACGAGAGCGTCGCGTACGCGCGCAGCCTGCGGCGCAGCGGGCCGAAGAGGACCTCGCCCGCCCTGCCCACGCCGCCGCCGATCACCACGATGTCGATCTCGACCAGCGTGGCGGTGGCGGCGATGCCCGCGGCCAGCGCCTGGGCCGCGCGCTCGAACGCGGCGGTCGCGACCGGGTCGCCCCCGGCCGCCGCCGCGGCCACCGCGGCCGCGGTCGCGTCGCCGTCAGGGCCAGGACGCCAGCCCGCGCCCGCCGCCCAGCGCGCGATGTTCGGGCCGCTCGCGATCCGCTCGACGCAGCCCCTGCTGCCGCACGGGCACAGGTCGCCGTCGAGGTCCACGCTGATGTGGCCGATGTGGCCCGCGTTGCCGGTGGGCCCCGGGTGCAGCGAGCCGCCGAGCACGAGTCCGCCGCCGACGCCGGTGGACACCACCATGCACAGGGCGTTGTCGTGGCCGCGCGCCGCGCCCTGCCAGTGCTCAGCGGCCGCGATCGCGACCCCGTCGCCCACCAGGGTCACCGGCAGGCCGCCGGTGACCGCGCGCACCCGCTCCACCAGCGGGAAGCCGCGCCACCCCGGGACGTTGACGGGGCTGACGGTGCCCGCGGCCGCGTCCACGGGGCCCGCGCTGCCGATACCGACCGCCGCAGCCCCGCCCCAGAGCGGGTCGGCCGTGAGCTCGCCGAAGACCTCCTCGACCGCACCCATGATCAGCTCGCCGTCCTCCGTGGCCGGGGTCGGGCGCTGCGCGCGCACGAGGATGCCGCCCTTTCCGTCCACCAACGCGCCGGCGATCTTGGTGCCGCCGATGTCGAGAGCGGCGACGTAGTCGGTATGCATCGGTGTGTGGTCTCCAGGGTCGGTACGGTCCCGGCGCTGCGCGGGGGCACGGAGGCGGACCTGCTGCTCAGGGAACAGTCTCCCGTCACCTGACAACGTTGTCCAGGGCCTATGCTCGTCGCCACAGCCGTTCAAGGCAAACCGACCCGACGACAGGACTGCGCACTGTGGCCGAATCCTCCCGCCGCCTCCGTCCCGAACCGCGCTACGGCACCAGGCCCACCATGAAGGACGTGGCGGCGCGCGCCGGTGTGGGGCTCAAGACGGTGTCACGCGTCGTCAACGGGGAGCCCGGGGTCACGCCCGACACCGAGCGGCGGGTGCAGGAGGCCATCGAGGCGCTGGGCTTCAGGCGCAACGACTCGGCGCGGGTGCTGCGCAAGGGCCGCACCGCGTCCATCGGTCTGGTGATCGAGGATCTGGCCGACCCCTTCTACGGGCCGCTGAACCGCGCGGTCGAGGAGGTCGCGCGGGCGCACGGCGCGCTGCTGATCAACGGGTCGAGCGCCGAGGACCCCGAGCGCGAGCAGGAGCTGGTGCTCGCGCTGTGCGCCCGCCGGGTCGACGGCCTGATCGTGGTGCCCGCCGGGCACGACCACCGCTATCTGGAGCCCGAGATCAAGGCGGGCGTCGCCACGGTGTTCGTGGACCGCCCCGCGGGCCGGATCGACGCGGACACGGTGTTGTCCGACAGCTTCGGCGGGGCGCGCGCCGGCACGGCGCACCTGGTGGCGCACGGCCACCGCCGCGTCGGCTTCATCGGCGACCAGTCCATGATCCACACCGCGGCCGAGCGGCTGCGCGGCTACCGGGCGGCGATGGCGGACGCGGGGCTCGTCATCGAGCCGGGCTGGATCTCGCTGGGCACCACCGACCCCGACCGGGTCAGGGAGGCGGTCGCCGCGATGCTCGACGCGCCCGACCCGGTCACGGCGATCTTCGCGGGCAACAACCGCGTCTCGGTGACGGTGGTGCGCGTCCTCGCGGGCCGCACCCGCCCGGTGGCGCTCGTCGGCTTCGACGACATCGAGCTCGCCGACCTGCTCGACCCCGGTGTGACCGTGGTCGCGCAGGACGCGTCCGCGCTCGGCCGCACCGCGGCGGAACGGCTGTTCCAGCGGCTGGACGGCGCGGCCGATGCGCCGGAGAGGGTGGTGCTGCCCACCCGGCTGATCACCCGTGGCTCCGGCGAGCTGCCCCCCGCGCGCTGAGCGGCCGTCGGCCCGCGGGGCCCCTCACGCCGAGGTGGTCAGGTCCGCGCGCCGGGGCGCGGCGTACGCGGTGAGGGCGGCCCTGTCGAGCCCGGTGCGCGCGGTGACCTCGGCGATGTCGAGGGCACCGCAGTCGAGCCCCCGCAGCAGGTAGCCGCTGAGCGCCTTCGCGGTGGCGGGCTCGTCGAGCACGCCACCGGTGGCGCGTGCCGCGTAGGCGGCAAGCCGCTCGGCCGCCGCGGGCAGGCCCTGCCGGTAGAAGGCGTAGACGGCCGCGTACCGGGTGGGCAGGTGGCCTGGGTGCATGTCCCAGCCCTGGTAGTAGGCGCGGGCCAGGGCGCGCCCGGTCAGCCCGTAGTGCAGCCGCCAGGCGTCGTGGACCTGGGCGCGGGTGCCGACGGGCAGCACGTTGGTGGAGCCGTCGCTGACCCGCACGCCGGTGCCGGCGGCGGCCACCTGCATCACGGCCTTGGCGTGGTCGGCCGCCGGGTGGTCGCTCGACTGGTGGGCCGCGCTGACGCCGAGGCAGGCGCTGTAGTCGAAGGTGCCGTAGTGCAGGCCCGTGGCGCGGCCCCCGGCCGCGTGGATCATACGGGCGACGGCGGCGGTGCCGTCGGCGGCGAGGATGGACTGGCTGGTCTCGATCTGGATCTCGAAGCCGAGCCAGCCCTGCGGCAGGCCGTGGACGCGCTCGAAGGCGTCGAGCACCTGCGCCATCGCGGCGACCTGCTCGGGGTAGGTGACCTTGGGCAGGGTCAGCACGAGCCCGTCCGGCAGGCCGCCGCCCGCGAGGAGCCCGCTGAGGAAGACGTCGAGGGTGCGCAGGGCGCGGTCGCGCACGGGTGCTTCGAGGCACTTCATCCTGATGCCCGTCCAGGGCGCGCCCGTGCCGTCGGCGCGGGCGGCGAGCACCAGGCGGGCGGCGCGCGCCGCCGCCTCGTCCTCCTCGGCGTCGCCGCGGTCGCCGTAGCCGTCCTCGAAGTCGATGCGCAGGTCCTCGACGGGTTCGCGGGCGAGCTTGGCGCGCACCCGGTCGTGCACGGGCTGCGCGAAGTCGTCGCCGAGGCCGAGGACCCGGGCGAACGCCTCCGCGTCCGGGGCGTGTTCGTCGAGCGCGGCGAGCGCCGCCGCGCCCCACCTGGCGGGGGTGTCGGCGGTGAGGGCGTCGGCGGGCACGTAGACGGTGTGGACGGGCTGCCGACTGCCGGGGTCACCCGGGTAGCGGCGGGCCAGTTCGGCGTCGACGGGCGCGAGGGCGGCGCCGACCTGCGCGCGTACGGCCTCCGGAAGGCTGGTGACGACGTGCTCCGCCTGCTGTGCCATGGACCCACTCCCTGTGTCGAGCCGCCGCGCCCTCTTCAACATTCTGTTGAACAGCGCTCCGACCGTAACGGGCGGCACCTGGGCCGTCAACGGTCTCCCGGCCGCGCGGGCACGCGAAGGGCCCGGGTGCGCGCGGTGTGCGTGCCGCGCGCCCCCGGGCCCTGCCGCCCGCCGTGCGGAGGTCAGCCCTTGCGGGCCTTGACCTCGTCGGTCAGCTGCGGGACGACGTCGAAGAGGTCGCCGACGATGCCGTAGTCGACCAGGTCGAAGATCGGCGCCTCGGCGTCCTTGTTGACCGCGACGATCGTCTTCGAGGTCTGCATGCCGGCGCGGTGCTGGATCGCGCCGGAGATGCCGGAGGCGATGTAGAGCTGCGGGGAGACGGACTTGCCGGTCTGGCCCACCTGGTTGGAGTGCGGGTACCAGCCGGCGTCGACCGCGGCGCGCGAGGCGCCCACCGCGGCGCCGAGCGAGTCGGCGAGCGCCTCGATGACCGCGAAGTTCTCCGCGCCGTTGACGCCGCGGCCGCCGGAGACGACGATCGCGGCCTCGGTCAGATCGGGACGGCCCGTCGACTCGCGGGGCTCGCGGGAGACGACCTTGGTGCCGGTGGCCGCCTCGGAGAAGGACACGGAGAGCGCCTCGGGCGTCCCGGCCGCGGCGGCCGGCTCGACCGGGGCCGAGTTGGGCTTCACGGTGACGACCGGAGCGCCCTTGGTGACACGGGACCTGGTGCTGTAGGCGGCGGCGAAGACGGACTGCGTGGCGACCGGGCCCTCGTCACCCGCCTCCAGGTCGACGGCGTCGGTGATCAGGCCCGAGCCGATGCGCACGGCGAGGCGCGCGGCGATCTCCTTGGCCTCGCCCGAGGAGGGCAGCAGCACGGCAGCGGGCGACACGCTGTCGTAGGCGGCCTTGAGCGCGTCGACCTTCGGTACGACGAGGTAGTCGGCGAACTCCGGCGCGTCGGCGTGCAGGACGCGGACCGCGCCGTGCTCGCCGAGCGTGGCGGCGGTCGACTCGGCACCGGCGCCGAGCGCGACGGCGACCGGCTCGCCGATGCGCCTGGCCAGCGTCAGCAGTTCGAGGGTGGGCTTGCGGACGGCACCGTCCACGTGGTCGACATAGACGAGAACTTCAGCCATGGGACTGCTCTCCTGCGGATGTGGCGTACGGGGGCTGGGGCGTTGCCGCTGAGCGGCGGCTCAGATGAACTTCTGCTCCGCCAGGTAGGCGGCGAGCTGCTTGCCGCCCTCGCCCTCGTCCTTGACGATCGTGCCCTGGGTGCGCGCGGGGCGCTCGGCCACCGCGTCGACTGCGGTCCAGGCGCCGCCGAGGCCGACCTCGTCGGCGTCCAGGCCGAGGTCGCTCAGGTCGAGCGACTCGACCGGCTTCTTCTTCGCGGCCATGATGCCCTTGAAGGAGGGGTAACGCGCCTCGCCCGACTGGTCCGTGACGGACACGACGGCGGGCAGCGCGGCCTCAAGGCGCTCGGTGGCGGCGTCGCCGTCCCTGCGGCCCTTGACGGTGCCGTCCTCGACGGACACCTCGGAGAGCAGGGTGACCTGGGGGACGCCGAGGCGCTCCGCCAGCATCGCGGGCAGCACGCCCATGGTGCCGTCCGTCGAGGCCATGCCGCACACGACGAGGTCGTAGCCGGTCTTCTCGACCGCCTTGGCGAGGACCAGCGAGGTGCCGACGGCGTCGGTGCCGTGCAGGTCGTCGTCCTCGACGTGGACCGCCTTGTCCGCGCCCATCGAAAGGGCCTTGCGCAGCGCGTCCTTGGCGTCCTCGGGACCGACCGTCAGGACGGTGATCTCGGCCTCGTCGGCCTCGTCGGCGATCTGGAGCGCCTGTTCGACCGCGTACTCGTCGAGCTCGGAAAGGAGGCCGTCGGCCTCCTCGCGGTCGACGGTCAGGTCGTCGGCGAAGTTCCGGTCGCCGGCGGCGTCGGGCACGTACTTCACACAGACAACGATCCTCAAGCTCACGCCAGCTCCCTTGCACGTCTGTCCGTCGTCCTCAACGGGCTGCTCTTGGTTTGAATGCAAGCATATGCGCCCGTTGACGCCGTGGTTCGGCGTCCGCGACGGGCCGCCGCGACTAGATATTACTCGCCAGTACGGCCATGTTCTTCCACCTGCTGCCCGCTGAGCAAGCGCTTGTAACTGTGACCTCAGTCGCGTGCGGGGCCGAGGGCGTGGAAGCTGCCCTGGTGGTACAGGAGCGGGCGTCCCGCCCCTGTCGGGTCGCCCGTGACGACCCGGGCGAGCACGATCCGGTGGTCGCCTGCCGGCACCCGCGCCTCGACCCGGCACACCAGCCAGGCCAGCACGCCGTCGAGCAGGGGCACGCCCTGCGGCCCCCTGCTCCAGGAGGTCGGCGGGCCGAACCGGTCGGCGCCGCTGCGCGCGAACCGCGCGGCGAGCTCCCGCTGGTGCTCGCCGAGGACGTGCACGCCGATGTGCTCGGCGTCGGCGAGCACCGGCCAGGACGAGGAGGTGGCGGACACGCCGAAGGACACCATCGGCGGCTCGGCCGCCACCGAGGTGAGCGACGTCGCGGTGAATCCGACCGGGCCCGCGCCGTACGCGGTGATCACGGCGACCCCGGCCGCGTGCCGGCGGAAGACGGAGCGCAGCAGCTCGGGCGAGGCGGGGGCCTGCCCGGGGCGCGCCGTGCCGGCCTCGGGCGCCGTCACCTGACGGCCTCGCCGAGCGCGGCGATCACATCGGCCCTGCGGGGCAGCCCCGCCGCCCTGCGCACGATGCGCCCCTGCGCGTCGAGCACCAGGACCGTCGGGGTGGAGGCGACCCGCAGCGCGCGCACCAGGCCGAGGTGGGCCTCGGCGTCGATCTCCACGTGCGCGACCCCTTCGACCATCGAGGCCACCTCGCCCAGCGTGCGCCGGGTGGCGGCGCAGGGGCGGCAGAAGGCGCTGGAGAAGTGCACCAGGGTGGCGCGCTCCCCGAGGCCGGTACCGAGCTCGGCCGCGCCGAGCCTCCGTACGCCGTGCTGCCCCTCCACCGTGGCCTCCCACTCCGAGCCGTCGTCGCGCAGAACCGGTCGCCCCGGACCGGCCATACCTACCCGCCCGGGCGCAGCGCGCACGCGGCCTGCGATTATTCCGGGTGCGGGGCGCCCGCGGGGCCGACGTGACGAGTATCTCCCGCCGTACGGCCGGTGAGGCTGGTCATGTCCCCGCGCATCGGGCACCATCGGCCCGACATGCCGAAGAAGAAGGGTTCCTCCAGATGCCAGAGCTCGTCTATCGGCCGGTCATCGGCTTCGTGCGGTCGGTCTTCGCCGCGCTGGACGTCAAGGTGGACGTGGACGGCTCGGAGAACATTCCGCGCACGGGCGGCGCCGTCCTCGTCAGCAACCACATCAGCTACCTGGACTTCGTCTTCGCCGGCCTGAGCGCCCTGCCGCAGAAGCGCCTGGTGCGCTTCATGGCCAAGGAGTCCGTCTTCCGGCACCGGGTCTCGGGCCCGCTGATGCGCGGCATGAAGCACATCCCCGTCGACCGCGACCGCGGCGAGAAGTCGTACGCGGACGCGCTGGCGTCGCTGCGCTCTGGCGAGGTCGTCGGGATCTTCCCCGAGTCGACGATCTCGCCGTCGTTCACGCTCAAGACGTTCAAGACCGGTGCCGTGCGGCTCGCCCAGGAGGCGGGGGTGCCGCTGGTCCCGATGGCGCTGTGGGGCTCGCAGCGGCTGTGGACCAAGGGCAGGCCGCGCAACTTCCGCCGCAGCCACATCCCGGTGACCGTGCGGGTCGGGGAGCGCCTTGAGGCGCCCGAGGGGCAGTACGCGGGCCCGATCACCCGGCGGCTGCGCGAGCGCGTGCAGGAGCTGCTCGAAGCGGCGCAGCGCGCCTACCCCGCACGGCCGAGGGACGCGGCGGACTCCTGGTGGCTGCCCGCCCACCTCGGCGGCACGGCCCCCACCCCGGCAGAGGCGCGCGAGGCGGGCGCCTGAGCCTCCGGGGTGCGGGGGCCCCGGCCCTTCCGCACCCCGGGTTAGGCCCGGCGGGTCAGGCGCCCGCCTCGCGCGCCATCTCGTCGGCGAGCGCCCCGACGAAGGAGTCGACGTCGTCCTCGGTGGTGTCGAAGGAGCACATCCAGCGCACCTCGCTTTCCGCCTCGTCCCAGAAGTAGAAGCGGAACTGCTTCTGCAGGCGGATCGCCACCTCGTGCGGGAGCCGCGCGAAGACGCCGTTGGCCTGCACCGGGTAGAGGATCTCCACGCCGTCCACCGCGCCCACGCCCTCGGCGAGGCGGCGCGCCATCGCGTTGCTGTGGCGGGCGCTGCGCAGCCACAGGTCGCCCGCGAGCAGCGCTTCGAGCTGCACCGAGACGAACCGCATCTTGGACGCGAGCTGGAGCGAGAGCTTGCGCAGCCGCTTCACCGCGCGGGCCGCCGCGGGGTCGAGCACCACGACGGCCTCGCCGAAGACCATGCCGTTCTTGGTGCCGCCGAAGGACACCACGTCCACGCCCGCGTCGGTGGTGAACTCCCGTACGGGCACGCCGAGCGACGCGGCCGCGTTGGCGATGCGGGCCCCGTCGAGGTGCACCGCCATCCCGTGCCCGTGGGCGTGCTCGCACAGGGCCCTGATCTCGTCGGGCGTGTACAGCGTCCCGTACTCGGTGGACTGGGTGACCGAGACGACCTGCGGCATGGCCCGGTGCTCGTCGTCGAAGCCGAAGGCCTGCCGGTCCACGAGCTCCGGGGTGAGCTTGCCGTCGGGTGTGGGGACCGTGAGGAGCTTGAGGGCGCCGACCCGCTCGGGCGCGCCGCCCTCGTCGGTGTTGATGTGGGCGCTCTCGGCGCAGATGACGCCGCCCCAGCGGTCGACCATCGACTGGAGGGCGACGACGTTGGAGCCGGTGCCGTTGAAGACGGGGAACGTCTCGGCCGCGGGCCCGAAGTGGCCGCGCACGACGTCCTGGAGGTGTGCGGTGTAGTCGTCCTCGCCGTAGGCGGTCTGGTGGCCGCCGTTGGCGAGGGCGAGGGCGGCGAGCACCTCGGGGTGCGCGCCCGCGTAGTTGTCGCTGGCGAAGCCGCGCACCGCGGGGTCGTGACGGCGGCGGGCGTCGGTCTCGCCCGCCGCCGGGGCGTTCAGGGTCGGTTCGGTTCCGGCGTCAGCCACAGACGGTGTCCATTCACTTCCTGTGCGGGCCGGTCCCAGAGTCCGGCGACGGCCTCGGCCAGGTCCCTGACGTCCGTGAAGCCCGCGAACTTCGCATCGGGGCGCTCGGCGCGCATCGCGTCGTGCACCAGTGCCTTGATCACCAGGATCGCAGCCGCCGCGCGGGGCTCGGCGTCGCCCCCCGCCTTCGCGGCCCTGCGGAAGGAGTCGCCGAGGGCGAGCGTCCAGGCCTCGGCCGCGGCCTTGGCGGCCCCGTAGACGGCGTTGCCCGCCGTGGGTTTGGTCGCACCGGCCGCGCTGACCAGGGCGAACCGTCCGTCGCCGCTGCGCAGCAGGGCGTCGTGGAAGGCGAGGCTGGTGTGCTGGAGGGTGCGCACGAGCAGCCTGTCGAGCAGGTCCCAGTCGGCGAGGTCGGTCTCGCCGAAGGTCCTCGCGCCGCGCCAGCCGCCGACGAGGTGGACGAGGCCGTGGACGGCGCCGTGCGCCTTCTCCGCGCGGCCGGCCCAGTCGCGGGCGGCTGCGGCGTCGAGGAGGTCGACCTGCTCGCCGGTGACGCGGGGGCTGCCCGCGTAGGCGGCGGCCGCGACGACCTCGTCGAGCCGCTCGCGGTCGGCGTCGGCTGCCAGGACCGTGGCGCCCGCTGCGGCGAGCCGCAGCACGGTGGCGCGGCCCGCGGGGCCCGCGGCCCCCGCGACCGCGACCACCCTGCCGTCCAGGGAGTGCGGGGCGGGCGCCTCGACGCGCTCGGCCGGGGTGGCGCCGCCCTCGGCGGCCGGTGTGGTGTCGCTGCTCATTCCGCTCCCCTGGTCTCGTCCGTACCGCCGGTCACCGTACGCGGCTCAGGCGGCGTGCGCCCGGTCGGCGGCGGCAGGCCCCGACGAGGCCGCGGTGATGCCCTTCGTGGAGGCCACGACGTTCTTCAGCTTCTTGGCGAGGGCCTCGTAGAACATGCTGAGCGGGAACTCGTCGGGCAGCACGTCGTCCACGAGCTTGCGCGGCGGCTGCGTCAGGTCGAGGGCGTCGGGGCCCTTGTTCCAGCGCGAGCCCGGGTGCGGGGCGAGGTAGGTGGAGACGAGTCCGTAGGCGGCGAACCAGTGGACCAGCTTCGGGCGGTCGATGCCGGCGCGGTAGAGGTCCTCGATCTCGGTGCAGAGCTCCTTGGTGACCTCGGGGGCGCGCTCCCAGTCGATGCGCAGGGTGTTGTCCGTCCAGCGCACGACGTCGTGCCGGTGCAGGTAGGCGAAGAGGAGCTGGCCGCCGAGGCCGTCGTAGTTCTTCACGCGGGAGCCGGTGACGGGGAAGCGGAACAGCCGGTCGAAGAGGATCGCGATCTGCACGTCGCGGCCCTGCGGCAGGCCCTCGGCCTCCAGGGCGACCGCCTCGCGGAAGGCGTTGAGGTCGCAGCGCAGCTCCTCAAGGCCGTACATCCAGAACGGCTGGCGCTGCTTGATCATGAACGGGTCGAACGGCAGGTCGCCGTGGCTGTGCGTGCGGTCGTGGACCATGTCCCACAGGACGAACGCCTGCATGCAGCGCTCCTGGTCGTCCAGCATGGCGCGCACGTCGTCCGGCAGGTCGATGGAGAGCAGGTCGACGGCGGCGGCCGAGACGCGGCGGAAGCGCGCCGCCTCGCGGTCGCAGAAGATGCCGCCCCAGCTGAATCGTTCCGGCACCTCGCGCACGGCGATGGTCTCGGGGAAGAACACCGCGGAGTTGGTGTCGTAGCCGGAGGTGAAGCCCTCGAAGGTGATGCCGCAGAAGAGGGGGTTGTCGTAGCGGGTGCGCTCCAGCTCGGCCAGCCAGTCGGGCCAGACCATGCGCAGGACGACCGCTTCGAGGTTGCGGTCGGGGTTGCCGTTCTGCGTGTACATGGGGAAGACGGCGAGGTGCTGGAGGCCGTCCACGCGGTGCGCCGCGGGCTGGAAGGCCAGCAGCGAGTCGAGGAAGTCCGGCACGCCGAAGCCGCTCTCGGCCCAGGCCCGCAGGTCGGCGACGAGGGCACGGTGGTAGGCGGCGTCGTGCGGCAGGAGCGGCGAGAGCCGCTCGACGGCGGCGCTGACGCGGTCGATGGCCGCGCGTGCGGTCTCCCTCGCGGGGGCGGGCTCGGCGTCGAAGTCGATGGAACCGTCGGGCGACTGCCAGGGCCTGATCTCCTCGACGGCACCCTTGAGCTCGGCCCACGCCGGGTGGTCGACCACCCTCGGGGCGTCGGATGTGGCCGTCTCGGCGGCACCCTGCACAAGAATTTCCGTCATGACACTTCCTCCACGGGAGAACCTCGCGTTAAGACACCGTATAAGCGAACGGTTCTCCACCACAAGGCGAGACCGGCACATCATCCTGCCCGACCCCGCCGATCGCCGTGGAATGTCCTGCCGCGACCGCCGTACGGGCTTGCATCCGCAGCCGCGCGGGCCGCGTCGGCCCCGGTGGGCGTCTGCCCGTTAGGCTGCCGGTCACGCGGCCCGGGCGCCGGGCCCGGGCGCCGCCGGACGGAAGAAGAGAGCCTTGACGTTCCCCACCATTGGCCACCGCGGTGTGATGGGAGTCGAGCCCGAGAACACCCTGCGGTCGTTCCTGCGCGCCGAGCGCGTGGGCATGGACGCGATCGAGCTCGACCTCCACCTCAGCAAGGACGGCGCGCTCGTCGTCATGCACGACACGGAGGTGGACAGGACGACGGACGGCAGCGGATCCATCGCCGAGCTCACCCTCGCCGAGCTGAAGGAGCTGGATGCGGGCGGGGGCGAGCGGGTGCCGGTCTTCGAGGAGGTGCTCGACGCGGTCTCCTCCCCCATCCAGGCGGAGATCAAGGACGCGGCGGCGGCGCGTGCGCTCGCCGCCGTGATGCACGAGCGCGCCCTGGTGGAGCGGGTCGAGGTGTCGTCGTTCCACGACGAGGCGGTCGCCGAGATCGCGCGCCTGGTGCCCGGGGTGCGCACGGTGCTGATCGCCAGCCGCTGGGGCGGCGACGTGCTCGACCGGGCGAAGGCGGTGGGCGCGGCGACCGTCGCGCTCAACATCCGCAGGCTGACGCTCGAGACGGTGGAGCGCGCGCACGCCGAGGGGCTCAAGGTCCTCGGCTGGGTGGTCAACACCGAGGGCCACCTGCGGCTCGCGCACGCCCTGCGCATCGACGGGGTCACCACGGACCGGCCGGAGATCCGCGAGGCGACCAGGGCCGAGGGCTGAGACACCCGCCCCGGGGCGCGGCGGTTGCCGCGGCCCCGGGGCGGGTCAGCGTGCGGCGCCCGCGTCCACCGGCTCGGCCCCGCCGGCGGCCGCCTCACCGGTGAGCGGCTTGACCAGCAGCTCGAACTCCAGGTCGTCCCTGGTGGGCAGACCGAACCGCTCGTCGCCGTACGGGAAGGGCGTCAGGTCGCCCGTACGCCGGTAGCCGCACCGCTCGTACCAGGCGATCAGCTCCTCCCGCACGGTTATGACGGTCATCTGCATCTCGCGCGCGTCGAGCTCCTCGCGGGCGACGCGCTCGACCTCGGTGATCACACGGCGGCCGACCCCGCCGCCCTGGAGTCCTGGGCGCACGGCGAACATCCCGAAGTAGGCAGTGCCGTCCCCCCGGTCCGCCAGCTGGCAGCAGGCCACGAGGGCGCCGTCGCGCTCCACGGCGATCAGCCTGCTCGACGCGGACTCGACGACGTCGAGCACGCCCTGCCTGTCGGTGCGCTGCCCGCCCAGGATGTCCGCCTCGCTGGTCCAGCCCGCCCGGCTCGACTCGCCCCGGTAGGCCGACTCCACCAGGGCGACGACCGCGTCCACGTCGTCGGGGGTGGCGTCGCGGTAGGTGAGCGGTCCTGGCTGCGGCTGCATGGCGCGGGAGTCCTTCCTGCGGCGGTACGGGGATCGTCCGAGCCTAACGCGGGCGCCGCGCGGCCCGGCGGGCGGCGGGGGTCACGCGCCGCGCCGGGCGGCGGTGTACCTCTCCACCCAGTACCGGGTGCGGTCCAGGTACGCGGTGGTGGCCGCGGCTCCGGTGCGGCCGTAGGCGCCCTCGTACGTCTGGTAGGTGACGGGACTGGTCGGCGGGGTGCCGGTGGCCGGTTCGATCTGGCTGCCCTCGTGCCACTCGTTGAACGAGGTGATACTGACCCACTCCGGGGCCGCGCCGCCGTCGCCGCTGGTGATGGCGTGCTGCCACACCGCGTCGTACGTCGTGCCGTCGGCGCGCTCCACGGTCGGCGTGGTGTTCCCGGGCACGGCACGGTCGTCGAGGTAGCCGGGCCCGAACGACGGTGACCAGACGAGGCCGTTGGCCCGGCAGAACCGGTCCACGCCGCTCCAGTCGGGGAGTCGGGCGGCGGCGATGCCGTCGTAGGTGTACATGCCGCCGAAGTGGGCCGCCTTGGACACGTCGGTGGTCTGGGTGAGGACGATCGCGTCGCTCTTGAGCTGCTCGATGGGCGACCAGTCGGCGATGTCGAGGCTCTGGAAGACGTAGAACGCGCCCCGGTCGCCGTGCGCCGCGTCCCTGAAGTACGCGGCGTGGCCCCCGTAGGCGCCCGTCAGGTAGCGCACGTCGGCGGCGACAGAGGCGGCGGTGCGGCCGGTGTACGGCTCGATGTGGAAGGCGACCTTCAGGCCCTGCCCGGCGGCCCGGTCGAGGAGGAGCGGGACCCGCTGGTCCTCGTAACTGCCCCGGCCCCACCAGCTGGTGACGAGGACGCCGGTGCCCGCCTGCCGCAGCCACGCCATGTGCTGGGCGACGACGGCGCTGTCGCCCGAGTCGTACGCGCCGAGCACCGGGTAGAAGTTGGAGGAGATGCCGTCGGGCGGCGTGAGGTTGCCCTGGGGCCAGTGCCGGTAGGAGCCGTTGGCCTTCGGCGAGCCGTACCACGGGTAGTAGAAGATGTGCACGTCGGTGCTGGTCTCCGCGGTGGCACGGGGTGTGGCGGCGCGGGCGGTGGTGCCGAGTGCGGCGGCCGCGCCCGCGGCGGCGGCCGCGGTGAGAAGCGCTCTGCGGGTGGGGCCGCGTCCTGACCGGGTCGGGGACATCTCGGTGTCTCCTTCGTGGGAAGTCGGGCAGTGGGGGTGTGCTGCGGTACGGCGTGCTAGGCGGTGCGCCAGGTGCGCCGCGGGGTGAAGCCCAGCAGTGCGGCGCAGGCGCTGACGTCGAACAGCCCGGCGTGCCCGGGGAGTTCGGTGAAGACGGGCACACCGGGGTGGTGGTGTGCGAGGAGCTGGGCGGTGGGCAGGGGCGACGAGGTGTCGGTGGCGGCGACGTTGACGACGTGGCAGCCGCTGACGTCGGCCGTCAGGGCGCGGCAGAGCGCCTCGGCGGCGTCTTTGGTGTCGAGCCAGCCCCAGAGCTCGGCGGGGTTGCGGCCGCCGGGGTCGGCCGCGACGGCCGCGAGGTGGCGGGCCAGCCGGTCGTCCGCGCCGACGAACGGGAAGCGCATGCACACGATGTCGGTTCCGTAGCGCCGGTGCAGGGCACGCGCCGCCTCCTCCAGGGCGATCTTCGACAGGCCGTACGGGTCCTGCACGAGGACGGGGTGCTCCTCGTCGACGGGGACGTAGCGCGGGGAGAGCGGGACGGGGGCCCAGGCGAGCCCGAGCGCGGAGAGGCTGGAGGCCGCGGCCACCCGGCGCACGCCGGCGCGGCCCGCCTGGTCGAGCACCCGGTAGGCGGTGAGGCAGTTGGTCGCGAACAGCTCGGCGGCGTCGGGCACGTTGGGGTGCGGGACGGCGCCGAGGTGGACGACCGCGTCGGCGCCGTCCATCGCCTCGGCCACCAGCGCGGCGTCCCGCAGGTCACCGGTGTGCACGCGCACGGGCCGCGGGTCGTCGACGGGCACGCGGTCGGTGGCGACGACCTCGTGTCCCGCCGCGCACAGCGCGTCGAGCGCGTAGCCGCCGATGTGTCCTGCGGCGCCGGTGAGCAGGACGCGCATCAGCCCTTCACCGCCCCGACCAGGCCGCCGACGAAGTACCGCTGGAGGCAGAGGAACAGGACGATCACCGGGATCACCACGATCAGGGCCCCCGCCATCAGGTTGTTGTAGTGGGGCACGTTCTGGGACGAGAGGGTCTGGAGGCCGAGCGGCAGCGTGAAGGTCGACGTGTCGGTCAGCGACACCCGGGTGAGCAGGAACTCGTTCCAGGTGGGGATCGCGGTGAGCAGCGCCACGGTGATCAGGGCGGGCCGGGCGAGCGGCAGGTACACCCGGGCGAAGATGCGCAGTTCGCCCGCGCCGTCGACACGCGCGGAGTCCCGCAGCTCCTGCGGCACGGCGCGGAAGGCGCCGGTCATCAGCAGGACGGAGAGCGGGGCGCCGCCGTTGACGAAGGGCAGCACGAGGCCGAGGTGGGTGCCGAGGATGCCCAGCTTGTTCTCCAGGACCACGATGGGCAGCATCACGGTGATGCCGGGCACGAAAAGGAGCGAGACGAACAGCTTCTGGAAGAAGCCGCGCAGCGGGAAGCGCAGCACGGCGAAGGCGTAGCCGGCGGCCGCGTAGATCACCACGGTCAGGGCGACGGTGTAGGCCGTGACGAGCAGGCTGTTGAGGAAGAAGTCGAAGAAGTGCAGCCGGTTCCAGGTCTCGACGAGGGTGTCGAGGGTGGGGTGCTGCGGGATGAGGTGGCCGCCGCGGGTGACCTCGACGCTGTCCTTGAAGGCGGCGGAGACCATCCACAGGAACGGGTAGACGCCGGCGAGGCCGTAGAGGGCGAGCAGCACCCCGACGACGGTGCGGGCGGCGGCCCTGCGGGTACGCGCGCCGCCGGCGCCCGGCGGGGCCGCGGCAGCCGAGGGGGCCCGGTCCAGGCTGAGCGCGGTCATGTGCGGCTCCGCAGTGCTCGGAGGTTGGCGAGGGCCAGGACCAGGGCGGCGGCGAACAGCAGCCAGCCGAGCGCGCTGGAGAGGCCGAGAGTGGGGGCGAGATCCTTGAGGAACGCCAGCCGGTAGGCCTCAAGGCCCAGCACGTTGGTGTGGTCCCCCGGGCCGCCCGCCGTCATCACCAGGAACAGCTGGAAGCCCTGGAGGGACTCGCGCAGACCGAGCAGGACGGTGATCGCGGTGATCGGGCGCACCAGCGGCCACACGACGGCGGTGGTGGTGCGCCACCGGCCCGCGCCGTCGAGCTGCGCCGCTTCGAGCAGGCTGCGGTCGATGCCCTGGAGCCCAGTCAGGTAGAGCAGCATCGAGACGGGCACGGCGCCCCACACGGTCACGACGATCATGGTGGGCAGCGCGGTGTCCGGGTTGCCGAGCCAGCCCTGCGGCTGGGAGAGGGAGCCGAGGCCGAGGCTTTTCAGCAGGAAGTTGACCGCGCCGTCCGGCTGGAGGATGTACTGCCAGGCGAAGGCGACGGCGACGCCGCTGGTGACGTACGGCAGGAAGTAGACGGAGCGCAGGAGGCCCTGGAGCCGCCTGGCCTGATGGAGCAGGACGGCGAGCGGGAAGGACACGGCGACGGTGAGCAGGGGCGTGCACACCATCACCCAGAGGGTGTTGAGCGCGGCGTGGTGGACGCGGGGCGCGTACACGGGGTCGCGCCAGAGCAGGTCGGCGTAGTTGTCGAGGCCGACCCAGGTCCAGGAGGGCGTGAAGCCGTTCCAGGTGGCGAAGGAGAGCGCGAAGCCGTATCCGACGGTGTAGAGGCCCAGCACGCAGAAGAGGACGACGGCGGGGGCGATGAACGAGTAGCCGGTGAGGGCCTCGCGCACCCGCTGCCTGCGCCGGGGCCCGCCGTCAGGCGCGGTGCGCGCGCCGCCCGCGGGCGCCGGGAGCGGCAGGGCGGCAGCGGCGCGGCCGGGCGCGGTGGTCACTTGTCCGCCGCCTCGGCCTTGGACCAGGCCGCCCGGTTGATGTCACGCAGCCGGTCGGCGGTCTGCCGTACCGACCTGCGCCCGAGGGGTGTCATGTCGGAGAGCGCGGCGCCCGCGTCGTCCTGCTCGTAGCCGGGGGCGCGGAAGTCGACGCCGCCGTTGTTCGGGTCGTACGTGGTGTCGGGGGTGCCCTTGAAGCTGTTCTGGAGTGCGGTCAGGGTGGGACCGAGCACGCTCGCCGACCCGGCGCCGAGCGCGGTGGCCGGCAGGTCGCTGGAGTCCTTGGCGAACCGCGCTGCGACCTTCGGCTCGGAGAGGAACTCCATCCACCGCGCGGCCTTGTCGGGCTGCTTGCTGGTGGAGGCCACGCACATGCTGGTGAGGGCGATGGGGCCGAGGGCCATGTCCTTGACCTCCGCTTCCTCGGGCTCCGGCAGCGGGAAGGCCATGATGTCGTCGGCCTTCATGCCGTTCTGCCGCAGGAAGGCGAGGGTGAACGTCCCGCCGACGTCGAAGGCCGACTTGCCCTGGGCGAGGGCCTGGTCGCCCTGGTCGATGGTGAGCGTCTGGGTGCCGGGCATCCAGTACGGCGCCAACTGGTCGTACTTCTCCAGCACGTCGATGCCGTTCGGCGAGCCGAAGTCCTTGGACTCGTCCTTCAGGAACAGGCTCATGTAGTCCTTCTTGCCGAGCTCGGCGAAGGCCATGGGCTGGAGGAGCCAGGTGAGGCCGGTGGCGGGGACCTGGAGGCCGAGGGAGAGCCCGCCGGTGCGCGGGTTCTTGGCCGTGGTGGCCTTGAGGTCGGCCATCCACTCCTCCCAGGTGGCGGGCGGCCTGGTGACGCCCGCGGCGGCGAGGGTCCTCCTGTTCGCGTAGACGATGCCGAAGGTGCCGACGGTGAGCGGGACACTGTAGCGCGCGCCCTTCTTCGCGCCGTGGTCCTTGGCCTCGGGGTTCTCGGCGTTCTCGTAGCGTGCCTCGGTGACGAGCCCGGAGTCGCGCACGGCGGGCTGGATCCGGTCGAGCCAGGCGCCCTTGTAGCGGTCGCGGAGGTCGTCGACGATGCCGGCGGCGCCGAAGACGCGGTCGTCGCCGTCCGAGTGGGTCTCCAGCACGTCGGGCAGGTCGCCGGTCTTCGCCGCGCTCTGCACCTTGGTGGTGAACGCATCGTCAGGCGTGTACACGTCAATCTTCACCGCGATCCCGGTCTCCTTCTCGAACTGGGCGGCGGCGGTGCGCAGCGCGGCCGCGTGGGACTGCTTGAAGGTCCACATCTCCAGGCCCCCCGAGCCCGAGCCGGAACCCGGGCCGCCCGCGCAGGCGGACAGGGTGGTCAGCGACAGTGCGGTGGCCCCGGCGACGGCCGTGAGCCGGGCACGGTGCGACAAGGGTGTGCGCATCGCCCCTACCTCCTCAGGTTCAGCCACCGGGCGACCAGCTGGCGTTCAGAAGACCGAATGGCGTTGGAGAGACTGAACTTATGGTCGTGGTGATATAGCGTCAAGACGACGTCGGGAATCGGGCAGAACCGGATCGCCTGAGTGCGCCGGTGCGGGATGCGGAGGTGCCGTGGAATCGGTGGCAGCAGCAGCGCGGGGCCGGGGGCCCGAAGAGGTCAAGTCGGCAGCCCGGGCCCTCCAGGTGCTGGAACTCCTCGGGGCCGAGGGGGCCAGGCTCTCACTGGCCGAGATGGCGTCGTCCCTCTCGGTGCCCAAGAGCAGCCTGCACGCGATCCTGCGCACGATGCAGGCGCACCGCTGGGTGGACCTCGACGCCTCGGGCACCCGCTACAGCCTCGGCCTCAAGGCGCTGCTCACGGGGACCGCGTACCTGGAGGGCGACGACGTGACGGGGCTCGCGGGCCCGGTGCTCGACGCGCTCGCCGAGGAGACGGGCGAGTCGGTGCACCTCGGCAGGCTCGACGGGACCGACGTCGTCTACCTGGCGAAACGCGAGTCGCGGCACGCGCTGCGGATGCACTCGGCGGTCGGCCGCAGGCTGCCGGCGCACGCCTGCGCGCTCGGCAAGGCCATGCTGTCGCAGTACGAGGCCGCCGAGGTGCGGATGCGGCTCGACTGGCCGCTGGAGCGGCTGACCCCGGACACGGTGACCGACCCCGAGGCGCTGCTCGGACAGCTCGCGGAGGCGCGGCTGCGCGGGTGGGCGATGGACGACGGGGAGAACTCCGTGGACATCCGGTGCGTCGCCGTGGCGCTCGGCGCAGGGCACGGCGCCGACGACGCGATCAGCTGCTCGGCGCCACGGACCCGGATGGACGACGCGAGGGCGCGCGAGATCGCGCAGCTGGTGACGGAGGCGGCGCACTCGCTGCGCACCCTGCTCAAGCGGATCGGCCGCCCCTGAGCGCACGCGGTCCCCCGCGGCCGGGCCCCCGGGTCCCGGCGCGCGGCAGACGGCGGCGCCCTTATTCGGTAAGGTCATTGACAAATAAATGGGACCCTCCATACGTTCACGTGGCAGCACGTCATCCTTCCACCTGTATGCGTTGGAGTGTGCATGGCTCAGCCTGATGCCCGCGCCGAGGTTCTCGCGCCCGCTCCCTGGGTCGACGAGCGCGGCGCCAAGATCCGCATCACGGCCGTACGTACCTTCCTGACCGCACCGCACGGCTGCCCGCACCTCGTCGTGCGCGTCGAGACCAACGACCCGGGGCTCTACGGCCTCGGCTGCGCCAGCGACCCCCAGCGCACCCTCGCGGTGCGCTCCGTGCTCGACGACTACCTCGCCCCGATGCTGGTGGGGCGCGATCCCGACGACATCGAGGACATCCACAGGCTGATGCTCAACAGCGCCTACTGGCGCGGTGGTTCGATCACCGGGAACGCCCTCGGCGGCGTCGACGTGGCCCTGTGGGACCTCAAGGCCAAGCGCCTCGGAGCCCCGCTCTACCAGCTGTTCGGCGGCCGGGTGCGCCGCTGGGCGGAGGCGTACACCCATGTCGACGGCGCCGACGCGGCGGAGCTCGCGGACAAGGTGGCGGGCGCGGTCGAGCGCGGCTACCGGCATGTGCGCGTCCAGTGCGCGGTGCCGGGCGCCGACACCTACGGGACGGCGGGCGGCAGCGCTCTCGACGCCGGTGCGCACCGCAGGCGCGCCGTGCCGTGGGACTCCGCCGCCTGCCTGCGCACCGTGCCGCCCGTCCTCACTTCCGTGCGCGAACGGGTGGGCGACAGCGTGGAGTTGCTGCACGACGTGCACGAACGGCTCGATCCGAGGCAGGCGCGCGAGTTCCTGCGCCGGATCGAGGACGCGCGGCTGTACTTCGTCGAGGACCTGCTCGCCCCCGAGGACGCGGGGCACTTCGCCGCCCTGCGCGAGACCTCCGCCGTGCCGCTCGCCGTCGGCGAACTCTTCCACGACGTCGCGCAGTTCCTGCCACTGCTCGACGGGGACCGCGGCCCGTCGGTCGACTTCGCCCGGATCCGCGTGCCCACCCTCGGCGGGCTGACCCCGGCGCGCAGGCTCGCGGCCTACTGCGAACTGCGCGGTGTGCGCCTCGCCCCGCACGGGCCCGCCGACGTGAGCCCCGTCGCGCAGGCCGCGACCCTCGCCATGGACATCAGCTCGCACGCGTTCGGCGTCCAGGAGGCCGCCGTCTTCAGACCCCCCGTCCACGAGGTCTTCCCGGGTACGATCACGGCCGCGGACGGGGCGCTGTCCCCCCGCGAGACGCCGGGCCACGGCGTCGACTTCGACGAGACAGCCGCCGCGCGGTATCCCGCGCCCGAGCCGCTCCACCACGACCGCTGGGCCCTGCTGCGCAACACCGATGGGAGCGTGCAACGCGCATGACGACCGATCCGAAACGTGCCCTGATCGTCCGGGGCGGCTGGCCGGGACACGAACCCGTGGCCATCACCGACCTGTTCGTGCCCTTCCTCGAGGACAGCGGCTACCGGGTGGAGATCTCCGACACCCTGGCCGTCTACGCGGACGCAGGGCGGCTCGCCGCGACGGACCTGATCGTGCAGTGCTGGACCATGGGCGAGATCACCAGGGAGCAGTGCGAGGGTCTTGCCGCCGCGGTCCGCGCGGGCACCGGTCTCGCCGGCTGGCACGGCGGGATCGTGGACGCCTTCCGCGGCGACGTCGAGTACACGCTCCTGACGGGCGGCCAGTTCCTCATGCACCCCTCGGGGTTCAGCGACCACAGCGTCACCCTGTCCGCGAGCCGCGCCGATCACCCGGTCATCGCCGGGCTCGGCGACTTCCGGGTGCACACCGAGAAGTACTGGATGGCCACGGACGGGGACATCGACCTCCTCGCGACCACCGAGTTCGCGCCGGGCGAGCGCGGCCCGCACGCCGTGGCCATGCCCGCGGTGTGGACCAGGACGGTCGGCGTGGGACGCGTCTTCGTCTCCACCATCGGGCACAAGCCGGACGACTTCGACGTGCCCGAGGTGCGCACGATCACGGAGAGGGGCCTGCTGTGGGCGAGCCGCTGAGGATCGGCATGGTGGGGGCCGGCAAGATCAGCGGCGCCTACCTGGACACACTGAAGCGCCTGGACAACGTTGTCCTGACCGCCGTCACCGATCTGGACCCGGCGCGCGCCGCGGCGGCCGCCGGCCGGCCGCCTGGCGCCGCTGTCGCCGGCTCCCTCGCCGACCTGGTCGCACGGGACGACGTGGACGCCGTCCTCAATCTGACGATCCCCGCCGCGCACGCGGAGGTCGCGGCCGCCGCGCTCGCCGCGGGCAAGCACGTGTACGGCGAGAAGCCGCTCGCCGCGACCCGCGAGGAGGCCGACGCGGTGCTGCGGGCCGCCGAGGCGGCGGGCCGCAGGGTCGGCTGCGCACCGGACACCGTGCTGGGCACGGGCACGCAGACGGCGCGCAGGGCCGTGGACGACGGGCTGATCGGCGCGCCCGTCGCCGCGACCGCCTTCATGACCACGGCGGGGCACGAGAAGTGGCACCCCGACCCGGAGTTCTACTACCGGCCGGGCGGCGGCCCGCTGCTCGACATGGGCCCCTACTACCTCTCGGCCCTCGTCCACCTGCTCGGCCCGGTGGTACGGGTGGCGGGGGCGGCGTCACGGCCGCGCGCCGAGCGGGTGATCGGCAGCGGGCCGCGTGCGGGCACGGCCTTCCCCGTCGAGGTGCAGACGCATGTCACCGGTGTGCTGGAACACGCGAACGGCGCCCTGGCGACCCTCGTCATGTCCTTCGACGTGCACGCGGCGAGGCTGCCGCGGATCGAGGTGCACGGCACCGGGGGCTCCCTCTCCGTGCCGGATCCGAACGGCTTCGACGGGCCGGTCGAGCTGTTCGGGGCGAGCGGCGGCTGGGAGGCGCTGCCGGTCTCCGCGGGCTACCGGCGGGGCGGCCGCGGCACCGGCCTCGCGGACCTGGCGGACGCCGTCGCCGGCGGGCGCCCGCACCGCGCCTCCGCCGAACTGGCCCGCCATGTCCTGGATGTGATGCTCACTCTGCTCGACGCCGCCGAGCAGGCCCGCACCCTCCCCGTCGCGAGCACCTGCGAACGGCCCGAGCCCGTACGGCAGGAGTAGGGCCTGGCTGGAGCGGGACCGGGCAGGAGCAGGGCCGCCGTCCCGGCAGGGGGCGGCCGGGGCACGGACCCCGGCCGCCCCCTCCGCATGCCGCACGGCACCACGGAGACGCCGCCCACACACCCATCCTCCTTTCTCCCTTTCCTTCCTTTCCTGTCCTTTCCTCTCTTTTTTCGCCTCGCAGACCTGGGCCATTGCCACCACCGATGGTCCGCCTTTTCTTTCCAGTTTCCTCCCGCACGGGAAAACAATTCCCCTGACAAAGCGCTGACCTGCCGCTTCCACCTGCCAGAACGAAGGAAAGGGAGAGGGCGTTGACTTGATAACACTCTTGGTTTTACATGGCGGCAACGCAGGGACAGGAGGGGGCCGCCATGCCGGACCGTTTTTCGTCGGGTGAGTCGCGGACATCTCATTTCCTCGCCGACCGGCTGCGCCCCGCGCTCCACCCCGAGCGGATCCCCCTGGACATCGCCGCGTGGCACGTGCCCGGCGAACCGGCGCCGGTCGAGGCAGCCCTGCGCGCCCCGTACACGCCGCTCGCGCCCGGCGCGCCGTGGGGAGCGCCCTGGTCCACCACCTGGTTCCGCCTCGCCGGAGAGGTGCCCGCGCGCTGGGCGGGCCGCAGGGTGGAGGCCGTGATCGACCTCGGCGCCGGTGCCGAGGGGCTCGTGTACGACGAACAGGGCGCGCCGCTCACGGGGTTGCGCCACCGGTCGGGCCCGGTGGCGGTGGCGGCTGCGGCGGTCGGCGGTGAGCGGGTGCGGCTGCTCGTGGAGGCCGCCGCGGTGCCCCCGATCGACCCGGCCACCGGCGCGGGCTGCCGCCTCGGCACCCCGGTCACCGCGCACGACGAGCCCCTGCACCGGCTGGTGCGCGCGGACCTCGTCGTACGGGACGAGGAGGTGTGGCACCTGCTGCACGACGTGGAGGTGCTCGACGGGCTGGCGCGGGCGCTGCCCGGCTCGCCGACCCGCCGCCACGAGATCCTGTGCGCGCTCGACCTGGCCGTGGACGCGGTCGACCCGCGCGATGTCGCGGGCACCGCGCGGGCCGCGCGGGACCTGCTCGCGCCGGTGCTCGCGAGGGGTGCCCACGCGTCCGCACACACCGTGGCCGTCGTGGGCCACCAGGGCGGCGAACAGGGCCTGTTGTGGCCGCACCGGGAGTCCGTGCGGCGGGCAGCGCGGGCCTTCGGCGCTCTCGCGGCGCTTGCGGACGAGTATCCCGAGCTGGTGGTGGCGGCCGGGGCTCCGCACCACCACGCCTGGATGCGGGAGAGCCATCCGCACGTGTTCGAGCGGATCAGGAAGGCGGTGGCGTACGGCACCTGGGTCCCGGCGGGCGGCATGTGGGCCGAGCCCGAAGGGGTGTTGCCGGGGGGTGAGTCGCTCGTCAGGCAGCTGGTACTCGGACTGCGCTTCTGCCGCGAGGAGTTGGGCACCGCCGCCGACGGCCTGTGGTTCGGCGGCTCCGGCGCGCTGAGCCCGGCGCTGCCGCAGCTCGCGGCCCTCGCGGGGGTCAGGTGGCTGCTCGCGCGGCGGCCGCCCCGGTGGCCGGCGGGGGGCGCGCCCGCCCACCACACCTTCCGGTGGGAGGGCCTGGACGGCACGCGGCTGCTCACCCATGTCCCGCCCCACTCCCCCGGCGCCTCCGGCGAAGACGGCGACGGCCTCACGGGGCCGGGTTCTACGGTGCGCGAACTGGTGGCGCAGGAAGCGGCGTTCGCCGATGCGGGCGACCGCGGCGACTCGCTCGCCGTGTGGGGCGCGGCGGAGTCCTGCGGGCCCACCGCCGCGACGCTGGAGCGGGCGCGCAGGCTGGCCGATCTGGAGGGCGCGCCCCGGGTGGTGTTCAAGCACCCGGGGCGGTTCTTCCGCGAGGCGCTGCGGGAGTACGAGAGTGCCGGACGGGGCGTACCCGTACTCGACGGCGAGCTGTTCGCCGGGGCGCACCCCGGCACCTACACGGGGCAGGCGCGCACCAAGCGCGGCAACCGGCGCGCCGAGGCACTGCTGCGGGAGGCCGAGCTGTGGTCGGCCACGGCCGCGGTCCTCGACGGCGTGCCCTACCCCTACGAGGAGTTGGACGCGATCTGGCGCGAGGTGCTGCGCCTCCAGGCCGCGCCGGTGCTCGGCGGCACCTCGATCGCGTGGGTGCACGAGGAGGCCGAGCTCGCGCACCGCCGCCTCCACCGGGCCCTCGGCAGGCTGGTCCTGCGGGCGACCGGCGCGCCGGGTGCGGCCCCGGCGCCGGGCACGGCGGTCTTCAACGCGGGTCCGCTGCCGCGCCGCGAGGTGGTGCTGGTCGGCGAGGACGCCGACTGCGAGGTCCACGCCCGTTCGGGCGGCGGCCAGTTGCTCTCCGACGGCCGTGTCGCGGTGCTCGCCGAGGCCCCCGCGCTCGGCGCCGGACGCGTGGTGGTCCCGCTCGACGAGCGGGCCCCGGTCGCGGTCACGCAGGCAGAGAACGGCGAAGTGGCCCTGGACAACGGCCTCCTGCGCGTGGTGGTGGACGGCCGGGGCCTGGTACGCACCGCCGTCGACCTGGGCACGGGCCGTGACGCGATCGCGCCGGGCGCCGCGGGCAACGTCCTTCTGCTCCACCGGGACGATCCGCCCGAGTGGGGCGCGTACGAGCGGGACACGCGGTGCGGGGCGCCGCCGCGCGGCCTCGGCGCCGCGGTGCGGGTCGAGGTGCTGGAGCGCGGCCCGCTGCTCGGCGCGGTGCGCGTGGTGTGCTCGACCGGCACTTCGGCCGTCGAGCAGCGGCTCTCGCTCGCGGCCGGCGCGCGGGCGTTCGAGGTGGACACGCGGGTCGACTGGCGGGAGCGCGACACCGTGCTGGCGAGCTCCTGGGAGCTGGACGTGCACGCCGGGCACACCACGGGCGAGGCGCAGTTCGGCCACACCGCGTGGCCCGTGCGCCCGGTGGACACGCCAGGGGCCCGCGGCGCCGAGCGGTGGGCGCACCGCTGGCTGCATGTGGGCGAGCCCGGCTGGGGTGTGGCGTTCGCCGCCGACTCGGCGCACGGCTACGAGGCGGCCCGGCACACCCGGCAGGACGGCGGCACGACCACGGCCGTACGGCTGACCCTGCTGCGGTCGGCCCGCACGCCCGATCCGCACGCGGACCGCGGGCCGCAGCGGATGCGCCACACCGTGCGCCCTGGCGCGGGCGTCGGCGACGCGCTCGCCGAGGGGTACGCGCTGGCCCTGCCGCTGCGCCCGGGCGGCCCGGCGCCGGCGCGGCCTCCGCTGGTGGCCACCAGCGGGGAGAGCGTGCTGGTGGAGGCGGTGAAGCTGGCCGACGACCGCTCGGGGGACGTGGTCGTACGGCTCTACGAGGCGTGCGGCGGGCGGGCCGCGACGGTGCTGACCGCCGCGTTCCCGGTGGTGCGGGCCGAGGCGGTGGACCTGCTGGAGCGTCCTTCGGCGGTGCTGGAGTGCCGGGACGGCGCGGTGCGGCTCGCGCTGCGGCCCTTCGAGGTGCGCACGGTGCGGCTGGTGCGCGGGCGGGGCGGGGCCGCCGGTGCCTGAGACGCGTACCGGGGCTGCCGCCCTGCCGCCCGAGCAGCGGACCGTCCTGCGGGGCTGGGCCGAAGCGGGCGGCCCGCTCGCGACCAGGGCCAGGGTGGTGCTGCTTGCCGCCGACGGGCTGCGGGACGCGGAGATCTCGCGGCGCCTCGGTGTGTCGCGGCAGACGGTCGGCGCGTGGCGGCAGCGGTGGACGAGCGAGGGCATCGAGGGGCTCGCGCAGCGCCCGCGCACCGGGCGGCCCGCGACGGTGGACGAGTCCGAGGTGGTCACCAGGTCGCTGCTCGCGCCCGGCGGCAGCGGCGCTTCGCGGGCGATCGCCCGGGAGTTGGGCCTCTCGCACGCGACGGTCGCGGGGGTGCGGCGCCGCTGGCGGCTCGTGCCCGACGAGGCACCGGCGCCGTGCGTGCCGACCCGGCCGCCGCTGCCCGGTGCCGACGTGTGGGTGATGGGCCTGTACGCGGACGCGCGGCGCGGGGTGCTGCTGCTCGGCTCGCGCGGCGCCGCCGCGCACCGGCCGGCGCCCGGCACGGTGATCGGCGCCGACGTGCTCGCGGGGCTCGACGGCGCGCTCGACGCGGCCCTCGCGGCGACGGCGCCGCCCGCCCCCGACGACGCGGGCGGCCTGGCCGCGTATCTGGCCGAGGCGTGCCTGCGCCATCCCGACCTCGATCTGCACGCCGTGGCGCTGTGGGACACGGCGGCGGGCGGCCCCGTCCTCCCGCCGGCACCGCACGGCCGGGTCAGCGGACACCTGATGCCGCTGCGGTCGGGCCACCGGAGCTTCCTGCGCGCGATGATCGCGCTCGACTCGACCAGCCACCCCGAGTCGTCGCGCCGCGTCTATCTGGACCTGGCGCGCGACCTCGGTCGGTACGCGCGCGTCTGCGCGGACACCGCGCGCTCCCCCGGGCCGGGCGCGGCGGTGCGCTGGCTGCGGGAGAGCGTGGCGGGGCACCCCGGCGGGGGTGCGGGGCCCGGCGCGGCGCGCGGCCAGTCGTGGAGCGGGGTCAACCAGATCGACCTGGGCTCGTTCAACGAGTGCGTCGTGATCGAGACCGTACGGCTCTCCGGCACCATCACCCGCGGGGAGATCGCACACCGCACGGGCCTGACGCAGCAGTCGGTCTCCCGGATCGCGCGTTCACTGCTCGACCGGGGCATCCTCATCGAGGACGCGCAGCGGCGCGCCACCTCGGGCAAGCCCCGCACGCCGGTCAGGCTCTCCGGCACCGCGGCGCACGCGCTCGGCATCCACATCGACCCCGAGGTGCTGACGGCGGTCGTGATCGACCTGGACGGGGCTATCGTCTGCACGCGCACGCGGCCGGTCTCGGCGGACACGGCGCCCGCGGAGTTCGTGGAGCGGGTGGCCGCGCTGGGGCGCGAGACGCTCGCGCGGGCCCGCGGCCCGGTGCGGCCCGACGGCTTCCTCGGCATCGGGGTTGCCGTGCCGGGTCCCGTCGACATCGCGTCCGGCACGGTGCTCGGGCCGCCGCTGATGTCGGCGTGGGGCGACCTGCCGCTGCTCTACCTGCTCCAGGACCACTTCCCCTGCCCGGTCCTGATGGAGAAGGACTCGACGGCGGCAGCGGCGGGCGAGCGGTGGATCGGCCGGGACCGCAGGGCGCGGGACTTCGCCTATCTGTACCTGGGTACGGGCGTGGGCACCGGCCTCTACCTCAACGGCGACCTGTACCGCGGAGTCAGCGCGAACGCCGGGGAGTTCGGGCAGCTGTGCGCGATCGCGCTCGGCCGGGTCGGCGCGGACGGCAGGCCGGAGCTGCTGCCGGAGTGCAATCCGCCGGCGTCGGTGCCCGACCTGGCGGCACGGGGCGGGATGCGGCCCGCACCGCCGCCGGGCGGCTCGACGGCCGCCTACCGCGCGGTGGGCAGGGCGGCGGCCGCGGGCGACCCGGCGGCCGAGGCCGCGGTGCGCGAGGTGGCGCGCGCGGTGGGCAGGGGCGCGCTCGGCCTCGTCGACCTGCTGGACATCGACCTGATCGTGCTGGGCGGCCCGTTCTACACGGACGACGTGGCGGGGTTCTACCTGGAGGAGATCGGCAGGGCGGTCAACGCCTTCCCGACCGCACGGCGCCTGCGGCGGGTCGAGGTCGAGCCGTCGGTGCTCAGCGCGCAGGCCGCCGCCGTGGGCGCGGCCTCGACGATCTTCCATGCGACGTTCACTCCGCGCCTGCGGGGCCGCTGACGCGGTGGACCGGCGCCCTCCGCCCCGGCGGGGCGGAGGGCGCACCGGCGTCAGGCGACCGGCGGGGTGGGGCGGGTGGCGGTGAGGCCGATCTGCTTCTTGAGCATGCGGCCGCCGTCGCCGGTGAGGCGCAGGTAGTAGTCGGAGGAGCAGGCGGTGCCGTCCTCGTCCAGCGCGTAGATCCCGGAACCCGAGGGCACCGCGGCCGCGTCGGCCGCGGTCTTGGCGATCTGGTTGCCCTCGTTGAACTCGTCGTACATGGAGATGTAGATGCCCTGCACACCCAGGCGGCACATGTTGTAGAACTGCCGCCACATGAAGTCGCCGTGGGCGCGCTGGCGTTCCTGGAGGTCGCCGGGGAGGACGCAGGGCTGGTAGTCGATGCCGTGGGACTGGCAGTCCGCGAGGTCCTGGGTCTGGACGTTGGCGTAGAAGTTGTCCACGTCCGCGATCGAGCCGATCCGCCCGACCATCCACGGCGAGATCATGTTGAGCGCGTGGTAGACGTCCGAGAATCCGGCGCGCGAGTCGTCGGAGTTGGTGCGCCAGTGCGTCGGCACGCCGCCGATGACGTAACACCCCTGTCCCTTGAACCAGTTGATGACGTCGAGGCAGGCGCCCGCGCTGAAGTCGTGGTTGCCGTCGTTGAACCCGAAGCCCCAGATGCAGACCACCGGCCTGCCGTTCTGCGTGGCGTACGCGGAGGACGCGGTGTGGGCCTTCATCTTGTTCGCCCAGTCCGTCTTGATCTCGGACTGCATGGCCGTCCAGCCGCTGACGTCGTACATGATGTAGAACTTCCGGCCGTGGCCCTCGGCCGCCTGACGCACCTTCTGCGCCATGCCGTCGCGGGTGGGGCCCTCAGGGCTGTTGGGGTTGAAGCGCTGGAGGGCTGCCGTGTCGATGCCGTTCTGCTGCATCCACAGGAAGTGGGTGTCGACGGTCTGCTGGTCCCAGGACGAGAACAGCTTCGCGGGTCCGCCGCCGTTCAGGTTCGCGTACGCCGTCTGATAGGTACGGCTGAATTCACTCACGTCCGGCCAGGACTTGATGGTCGTATTGCCGGGCGACGGGGCCTGTCCGCCGTTCTGGCTGTAGTGCCACCAGCTGTTGATCGGGGCGCCGTCGCCGATACAGGCGAACCATCCCTGATAGCCGACGGATATCTTTCCGACCACGTCGCCGGGGCCCGAGGCCGCGGGGACCGCGCGGGCACGGGGCGCAGCGCCCGCGGTGGCCTGCTGGGCCGCGCCGAGGCCGAGGGCCGCGGTCGCGCCGAGCGCCGATGTGATGACGTGCCGTCGTGAAATGCTCACCGAGGTGTTCCTCCGGTCGAATTCTGCCAGTCACTGCGAATAACCGGGGAAGTGGGGGGTTTCAGGCGGTGGCAGCCCGCCCGGCTTCCACGGGGACGCCCGTGCAACGTAGTCGGGCCGGGCCCGGGGCACAAGACACGGGAACGGGGCGGAATCGGCCGGGAATTCACCGGCTTGTCAGGCCAATTCTTTGACGCTTTCCGTTTGTTGCGGAATGCGCTGCCGCGGCGGCGCCTGGCCGGCGTCCGGCTGCGCGGTGGCATGCGGACCGCTCCCGCTGGGCATCTCCTCCCCGGGTCCTTCGAACCTACGAGGTGCCCGGGCTCCGGGCTTCCGGTGCTTTCGGTGCCTTCGGTGCCTTCAGGAGCCGCTCGGTCCTACCGGCACGTCGTGGAGGGTGGTGGCGGGTGCACGCGCCGTCGGTGGTGGGCTGGCTGCTCGTCGCGGTGTGTGCGGGGTCGGGCGCGTACTGCGTGCTCAGAGCCCGCAGCGTCTCGCCGACGGGGCGCGCCACGGCACGCGGCGAGGCGCTGATGGGCTTCGGCATGGCCGCCATGGCGGTGCCCGCGGCCGCGCTCGCGCCGCCGGGCTGGGTGTGGACGGGGTACGCGGCACTGTTCGGCGCGGGCGCCCTCGCCGCGGCCTCGGGCGCTGCGGTCCGCCGCGGCCTCACAGGACACCATCTGCACCACCTCCTCGGCATGGCGGCCATGGCCTACATGGCGTGGGCGATGGCGGCCGCCCCGGCGGGCGGCGCCGCGACGGACGGCATGGCGGGCATGGCCTCCGCGGGGGCGCCCGCGGTGACCGGCGTGCTGCTGCTCTACTTCGCCGGCTATGTGCTGTGGGCGGGTGCGCGGCTGCTGCCGGGCACGGTGGCGGCGGGCCCTGCGGGCGGCCAGGGGCCGGTGGACGGCGGGCCAGGGCCCCGCTGGGGCGAGCGGCCGGAACTGGCACTCGCCTGCCGCCTTTCGATGGCGACCGCCATGGTGGCGATGCTGCTCACGCTCTGACGCGTACGGCCCCCGCGGGAGCGCGCGCCGGAGCGCGTGCGGCCCACCGCGAGCGTGTCCTGCGTCACTTGGCCGCCGCGGTCTTATCCGGGGCGCCGCCGCGCTCATAGGCTGGGCCCATGGTGGTCTCGCTGGCGCTGCTGCTGCTCGGGACGCTCGCCGCCGTCGTGGCGCCGCGCGTCCTCTCCCGGGCGGACTGGCGCGAGCGCGAGCCCGTGGTGGCGCTGTGGGTGTGGCAGTGCGTGGTCGCCGCCGTGCTGCTGAGCTTCGCCCTCTCGATGGTCTTCAGCGCGGCCGCCACCTGGAGCTCCGTGCGGGGCCATGTCTTCGCGACGGCGCCCGCCGGTGTCGCGCGTGCGTACGCGCTCGACGGGCACCGGCCCTGGTCGGCGGCGCTTGCGATCCTCCTGGCGAGCGGCGGCCTGTGGACGGCCGCCATGCTGACCCGAGAGATCCACCGGGCCCGTGCGCGGCGCAGGCGGCGGCGCAGGGAGCTGCTCGTGCGCTCGCCCGTCCTGCCGGGCGAGGAGCCTGGCGGTGACCCGCTGGTGGTCCTTGAGGGCAACCGGCCGGACGCCTGGTGGCTGCCGGGCGCCGCGCCCCAGCTGGTGATCACGACGGCGGCGCTGCGCCGGCTCAAGGGCCGGCAGCTCGACGCCGTCCTCGCGCACGAGCAGGGCCACGCGCGGGCGCGCCACGACTGGCTGCGGCACTGCTCGGCGGCGCTGGCCGACGGCTTCCCGCAGATACCGGTGTTCGCGGCGTTCCGCGACGAGATCCACCGGCTGGTCGAGCTGGCTGCCGACGACTCGGCCTCCCGCCGCTACGGGCACCGGGCGATAGCCCTTGCACTGGTCGAACTCAACGAGGAGCGCGGTGTGTTCGGTCCGGCACCGGCCTCCGACGCGGAGCTGCCCCACCGGGTCGACCGGCTGCTCTCGCCGGTTCCCAGGCTGGCCCCGATCCGCCGGCTGCGGCTCACCGCTGCCGCCGCGTTCGTGCCCGCGGTGCCGCTGCTCGTGGCGTTGGTGCCGGGGCTGCGCGCCCTGGGCTGAGCCGGGCCCGGCCGGGTGACCGCGCGGGCCGACCGGGGAGGCGCGCGCGTGGAGCGGCCGTTCCGGGCAAGGATCACGGCCATGCGCCCCACCAAGACACCCGCGGCCGCGGCCGCCGCGGTGAGCGGTACCGGGTTCGCCGTGCTCCTCGCCCTCGTGGCGGCCGGGTGGGAGCCGCTGCTCGCGCTCGACCGCGCGGTCGCCGCGGACCTGCACGGGGAGGCGCTCGCGCGGCCCGGCCTCACACGCACCGCCCGGGTGCTCACCGACTGGGTGTGGGACCCGTGGACCATGCGCCTGCTGACGTCGGCGGCGGCCGCCGTGCTGTGGCGGCGCGGAGAGCGGTCGTACGCGGCCTGCGCCGTGGGGGCGGCGCTCGCCGGGCTCGTGCTCCAGCAGGCGCTCAAGTCCGCGGTCGGCAGGGGCCGTCCGCGCTGGCGCCACCCGGTGGACTCGGCGCACTTCGCCGCGTTCCCCTCCGGTCACGCGCTGGCCGCCGCGGTGGCGTGCGGGCTGCTGCTGTGGGTGCTGCGCCGCCACGGCGCCGTTGGCGTGCGGTGGGGTGCGGCGCTGGCCGCCGGCGCGGTGTCGGCGGCGGGCGCGGGGGCGAGTCGGCTGTGGCTGGGGGTGCACTGGCTGTCCGACGTGGTCGGCGGGTGGCTCCTCGGGGTGTGCGTTGTCGCGTTGTCCGTCGTCTGTTACGGGCGTTTGGCCTTGTCCCGGGCACGGTGATCCCGCAAGGATTCGGTCCATGACGTTCAAGGCAGTCCTCTTCGACTTCTCAGGGACCCTGTTCCGTATCGAATCGGCCAAGTCGTGGCTGAGTTCGGCGCTCGCGCAGACCGGCGTCGACATGCCCGCCGACGAGGTGCGGCGCAGCGCGATGCGGCTGGTCGTCGCGGGCGCGCTGCCCGGCGGGCCGCTCCCGGAGCGCGTTCCCGACCACCTCGCGGGGGCGTGGGAGGCGCGGGACGAGAGCGCGGAGCTGCACCGCACGGCGTACACGGGCGTCGCGCGCCAGGTGGAACTGCCGGACGAGGCCCTGTACGACGCGCTCTACGAGCGCCACATGGCGCCGGCGGCCTGGCGCCCCTACGCGGACACGGCCGAGGTGCTCGGCGGACTGCGGCGCGCGGGCATCGCGGTCGGCGTCGTCAGCAACATCGGCTGGGACCTGCGGCCGGTGTTCCGCGCGCACGGCATGGACGACCTGGTGGACGCGTACGTCCTGTCGTACGAACACGGCACGCAGAAGCCCGACCCGCGGCTGTTCCAGGCGGCCTGCGACGAGCTGGGCCAGGACCCGCACGACGTGCTGATGGTCGGCGACAGCAAGGCGGCGGACGGCGGCGCAGCGGCCCTCGGCTGCGAGGTGTTCTTCGTGGACCACCTGCCGGTCGAGGAGCGTCCCGCGGGGCTGCGCCCCGTGCTCCAGCTCGCGGGGGCCGGCGCGCTCTCCTGAACCGCGCCCCGCACGGGGACGACGGCGACAGGAGAAATCCGTCTGCCTTGGACGATCCCCCGCGTCGCCCAAGGCAGACGAGCCCAGCCGACAGGACCCGCAGGGGTCGGCGGCAAGACGCATTGAGTATATTGGCTAAGAGCCAGTCAACGCAGGAGTAAGCATGTCTCCCCGAAGCGCAGAGGTCAACGAGGAAATGCGTCGACGCTCGCGCGAGCGCCTGCTCGACGCCACCGTCGAGCTGGTCTCCGAGGCCGGGTACGAGGCGACGACACTGGCCGACATCGCCGATCGCGCCGGGTCCGCGCGGGGTCTTGTCTCGTACTACTTCCCGGGGAAGCGGCAGCTCCTCCAGTCGGCCGTACACCGGCTGATGCACCGTACCCTCCAGGCGGGCCTGGAGCGAGAGCCGCGCACGGACGACGGCCGCGAGCTGATGGCGCGGGCCGTCGACGCGATCCTCGGCCTCGCGGTGTCGAGGCCGACTCTGATGCGCACCCACATGGCGGGGATCCTCCAGGCCGAGGGGTTCGTCCAGTGCCCCGAGCAGCAGCGCCTGGCCCAGCTGCTGCGCGAGACGGTGGTCTGCTACGGGTCGAGCGATCCGGACGCCGACTACCCGCTGCTGCGCTCGCAGCTGATGGGCGCCGTGTTCGCGATCCTGATCCCCGGCGCCGCCATGCCGCCTGCGCGGCTGCGGGCCGACCTCTTCCGGCGCTACGCACTCGACTGGGACCTCGGCGTCCCCCCCGAGGGCGAGCCGCCGGCCGCCGCGGTGCGGGAGACACCGGTACGCGGCTGACCCGGCGCCGCCCTGGCCGCCTCAGCCGCGTCTGCGGCGCGAAGGGAGGTGGCCCTCGTCGCGCGCGCCCGCGATCAGGCGCAGGCTGCGGCGCCTGCTGCGGCCCGTCGCCGCCATGACGGCGAGCACCGGGTCGTCGCCGCGCTCCCGCGCGGCCCGGTACACCTGCGCCACGTCACGCCGCCGTGCGGCGCCCCACGGCGCGACGCCGCGGCCCCGGTGCCGCCCGCCGGTCGCGCGGTCTTGGGCGTCCCCGCCCGCCTGCCCGGGATCGCGGGGTACGGCCGGATCGCCGTGACCCGCGGCAGCGGCGGCGGGCACGGAGAGCCCGGCGTCCCGGTCCCCGCCCGCCACGGCCGGAAGCGTCCCGGACGGGACCGCGGGGGCAGGAGCGGCCCCCGCCGTGTCCGCGGCGGGTCCGCTGCCCGCTCCCGGGCCGACGGCGCAGGGGTCGCCGACGAAGCCGTCCACGGGGACGGCGCTCCCCTGCCACGCCACGGCGCCGGGGCCTCCGTGCTCGGCGGCATCCCCCTGCTCGGCGGCCGCGGGCGCTCCTGAGCCGGGGTCGGCCGCCATGGCGGCGCTTCCCTGCCCGGCGGCATGGGCTGCGGGGGCGGCGGGCGGCTCGCCGGGAGGCGGGGCACCGGGCGAGGTCACCGAGGCGCAGGCGGCCTTGAGCGGCGCATGGAGGGCGGTGGCGAGCGCGGCGAGCCCCGTGAGCGGCAGCGGCGGGTCGGCCTGGGCGTCCTCGATGGCGATCGTGTCGCCGCGCACCACGGCAAGTACGTCCACGCGCGCCCCGTCCGGCAGGGTCAGGCGCACGTCGAGCCAGGGCGGGCGGACCTGCTGCCCGGCCCCGGTCACCGTGCCGTATCCCTGCACCTCCCACACGGGGAGGCCCTGCGCGGTGTACTGGTCACACTTTCGGGCGGTCATCAGCTTGTGTTCCGACACATTCACAACTTAATCAGGCAATCCGCCCTCATCGTCGTGACGCGCCGTCACCTCGCGCCGCACGCCTGAGGCCCACGCGGCGGATCCCGCGCGTCCGGGCCCCGCGCCGCCCGTCGGACCGCCCGTCAGGCCGTGCCGCGCCCCGCCTGCGCCCGCGCCGCCCGCAGCACGCCGTCGAGCAGGCCGGGGAAGAGGGCCTCCAGGTCCTCACGGCGCAGCCGGTTCATCTTGGCGGTGCCCCGGTACACCTGCTGGACCACCCCGCACTCGCGCAGGACGCGGAAGTGGTGGGTGAGGGTCGACTTGGCCACCGGCAGCCCGACCTGCGAGCAGGTGAGGCCCTCGGCCTCCCGCGCCACCTCGCACACGATCCGCAGGCGCTGCGGGTCGGACAGCGCGTGCAGTACGTCCTCCAGGCGGATCTCGGCCCGGGAGGGGTGGGCGAGTTCACGCCGGTTCGTCTGGGCGGTCACGGCGACTCCCACTCGTCTGCATGCCCGAGGACGCATGCCTGTACGTACATCTGCCAGCTGCGGACGCGCACCCGCGGCCCCGCCCCGCGGACGCCCGAGAGGCCTGCGGGCCTCTCATCGTACGAGTCGGGCGGGAGGCACTTGTTTGACACACGTCGTAATACGAAAGGTATCGTACTAGCGCCTCTCTCCGCCCGCGTTCCGATTGGAGCTCCCGTGAGCGCCCTCTTCGAGCCCTACACCCTGCGATCGCTGACCTTCCCCAACCGGATATGGATGGCGGCGATGTGCCAGTACTCCGCCGAGGCCGCGGGCCCCGACGCGGGCGCCCCGGGCGACTGGCACTTCGCGCACCTGGCGGCGCGTGCCGCCGGTGGCACGGGGCTGATCATCACGGAGGCGACGGCGGTCGGCCCCGAGGGCCGCATCTCCCCGAACGACCTCGGCATCTGGAACGACACCCAGGTGGAGGCGTTCCGCAGGATCACCCGCTTCATCACGGACCAGGGCTCGGTCCCCGGCATCCAGCTGGCCCACGCGGGGCGCAAGGCGAGCACGCGCGCGCCGTGGGAGGGCGGCGGCCCGATCGCCCCCGAGGACGGCGGCTGGGACGTCGTCGCGCCGAGCGCACTGCCGTTCGCCGAAGGCCACCCGGTGCCGGCCGAGCTGACCGCCGAGGACATCGCGGGGATCGTCGGGCAGTTCGCCGACGCCGCCCGGCGGGCGCTCGACGCGGGCTTCCAGGTCGCGGAGGTGCACGGCGCGCACGGGTACCTGGTCAACCAGTTCCTCTCGCCGCACAGCAACCACCGCACCGACGCCTACGGCGGCTCCTTCGAGAACCGGATCAGGTTCGCGCTCGAGGTCGTCGACGCGGTGCGCGGCGTGTGGCCCGACCACCTGCCGGTGTTCTTCCGGATCTCGGCGACCGACTGGCTCGACGAGAACGGCTGGACGCCCGAGGACACCGTCAGGTTCGCGGACGAACTGCTCGCCCACGGCGTCGACCTGATGGACATCTCGACCGGCGGCAACGCCTCCGGTGTCCGCATCCCCCTGCGCCCCGGCTACCAGGTGCCGTTCGCCGCGCAGGTCAGGGCCGCGACCCGGATGCCGGTCGCCGCGGTCGGGCTGATCACCGAGCCGGAGCAGGCCGAGAAGATCCTCGCCAACGGGGAGGCCGACGCGGTGCTGCTCGCCCGCGAGCTGCTGCGCAACCCCTCGTGGCCGCAGCGCGCCGCCGCGGAACTCGGCGGCACGGCTTACGTCCCTGTGCAGTACGCCCGCGCCTTCTGAACGCCCGCGCCCTCTGAGCCGCCGTGGGTCTCCCCAGCCCGCCGCCCGCCTCCGCGCGGCGCGGCGGGCGGTCCGGTGATCGGGAGGTGCTGTCCACCAGTAGAGTGACGCCCCGTGGCACGACCGTTGAAAGAGACCGTGGAATCCGGCTGGGCCGACGCGCTGGAGCCCGTCGCCGGGCGCATCGCAGCGATGGGCGACTTCCTGCGGGCGGAGATCGCCGCGGGCCGTACGTACCTCCCCGCGGGGGAGAACGTGCTCCGGGCCTTCAAGCAGCCCTTCGACGACGTGCGGGTGCTGATCGTCGGTCAGGACCCGTACCCGACGCCGGGGCACGCCGTGGGGCTGAGCTTCTCCGTGGCGCCCGAGGTGCGCCCGCTGCCCGGCAGCCTGGAGAACATCTTCCGTGAGCTGCACGGCGACCTGGGCCTGCCGAGACCGTCGACCGGGGACCTGACGCCGTGGACGCGGCAGGGCGTCCTGCTGCTCAACAGGGCGCTGACGACCGCGCCGCGCAAGCCGGCGGCGCACCGGGGCAAGGGCTGGGAAGAGGTCACCGAGCAGGCCATCCGCGCGCTCGTGGCGCGCGGGAAGCCGCTCGTCTCGATCCTGTGGGGCCGCGACGCCCGCAATCTGCGGCCGCTGCTCGGCGACTGCCCGGCGATCGAGTCGGCGCACCCCTCGCCGATGTCGGCGGACCGCGGGTTCTTCGGCTCGCGGCCGTTCAGCAGGGCCAACGACCTCCTGGTGCGCCAGGGCGCCGAGCCGGTGGACTGGCAGCTGCCGTGATCCGGGTGCTGGGCGTCGACTCCGGCGGGTCGGGGCTCAGGATCGCGCTGGGGACAGCCCCGCACGGGCGGCCCGAGGCCGTCCGCACGGCGGGCGCCGTCAGGACAGGGGAGCCCGTGCGCACGGGTGCGCGCGGCATCGAAGCCGACCACCTGCTCGCACAGGTGGTGCCGGCCGCGCGGGCGCTGCTCGCCGAGGCGGGCGGGCCGGGGCCGCTCGACGCGGTCGCCGTGGGCGCGGCCGGGATGGCGACCCTCGGCGGCGACCTGCGCGCCCGGCTGCCCGCCGCGCTCAGGGACGCGCTCGGCGTCGGGCGGCTCGCGCTGGCCGCCGACGCGGTCATCGCGTACGCGGGGGCGCTCGGCCGGCGGCGGGGTGCCGTCGTCGCCGGAGGCACGGGCCTGATCGCCCTCGGCACGGACCTGGCGACCTGGCGGCGCGCTGACGGCTGGGGCCATCTGCTCGGCGACTGCGGCGGCGGCGCGTGGATCGGCCGCGCGGGGCTCGAAGCGGCGCTGCGCGCGTACGACGGCAGGCGCGGCGGCTCGGCCGCGCTGCTGGCCCGCGCCGAGGCGGCCCTCGGACCCGCGCCCGGCCTGCCGGGGCTGCTGTATCCGCGCACGGACCGGGCGGCCGTGCTGGCCTCCTTCGCGCCCGAGGTCGCCGCGTGCGCCGGGCACGACGCGGTGGCGGCCGGGATCCTCGCCGCGGCGGCCGGGCACATCGCGGAGGCGGCCGCGGCGGCCTGCCCGCCCTCCGGGGACTGCCGCATCGCCCTCACGGGTGGTCTGTTCGGCATCGGGGAGCCTCTTGTCGGCCCCGTACGGGCGGAGTTGGCCGAGCGGCTGCCGCACGCGCCGCTGGTGGCCGCGGCCGGGGATCCGCTCGCCGGGGCGCTGCTGACGGCGGCGGCACTGGCCGCGGGAGCGCCGCATCTGCCGCTCGATCCGCGGCTGTTGTCCGTATCGCACCCCTGAGGCGCGCAGCGGCTGGTGCGCCCGCGCACGCCCCCCGCGTGCGGGGATACCGCCGGGCGCATAACCGGAAAGCCATCTAAGCGACAAATGCGGACGGCTCGCTCGGATCTCGGGCCTGACCGAACAGCCGCACCGGTAAAACCAGTAGCATTCGGCGCCATGAGCACCCCCACTGGGCCCGCACCCGGCCTGCCCGTACGAATGCCGCGCCCCCGACAGTCGGGGCGCCACCGACGCCCGGAACCCGTGGCCGCTCCCCAGGGGGCGCCCACGCTGGTCCTCGCCGTGCCCGGCACGCCGGGGCCGGCCGTCCGCGCGCTCGCCGACGAACTGGCCAGCATCACGCGCTCCGAGTTGCCGGGGCTCGAAGCCACGGCGGCGTTCCTCGAAGGCGGCGACGCCGACCGCGACTACCCGGCCGTCGGCGGTGCGGTGGCGCGGGCCGCCGCGCTGCGCGACGAGCGGTACGAGCTGGCCAGGGCGGCCGGCCGGGAGGCCGCGGAGCCCGAGGGCCCTGCGGCCGTGGTCGTGCCGCTGCTCGCGGGGCCCGACGGCTCACTGATCGCCCGGATACGCGAGGCCGTCGCGGAAAGCGGCGCGCAGGCGGAGGTCACCGACGTGCTCGGCCCGCACCCGCTGCTCGCGGAGGCGCTGCACGTCCGCCTCTCCGAGGCGGGGCTCGCGCGCGCCGACCGCGCCCGCCTGTTCACGGTGGCGACCGCGGCCGACGGCATCATCCTGGCGTCCGTCGGCGGCAAGGAGGCGGTGCAGACGGCCGGGATCACCGGCATGCTGCTCGCCGCGCGGCTCGCCGTGCCCGTGATGGCCGCCGCGCTCGACGAGGAGGGCTCGGTGGCCTCCGTGGCGCAGCAGCTGCGGGACGCCGGTTCGTCCCAGCTGGCGCTCGCCCCGTACCTGGTCGGCCCCGAACTGCCCGAGGGGCTCCTCGACTCGGCGGTCAAGGAGGCCGACTGCGCCACCGCGGAGCCGCTTGGCGCCTACCCGGCGATCGGCAAGCTGGTGCTGGCGCGCTATGTCGCGGCGACGGGCGTCGTGCCGCAGCCGCAGGAGTCGCCGGAGGCCTGACCCGACGCCCGCCGCCGACCTGCGGAAGGGGCCCGCGCGGAACGGCCGTTCCGGACGGGCCCCCCGGGCGTGCGTGTCAGCCGAAGACGACGCAGGACGGCGCGGGCAGGTCGAGGGAGCCGGCGCGCGCCGGGACGCCGGTGGCCGGGTCGATGTCGAACCAGGTGACGTCGCCCGAGTGCTCGTTGGCCGCGTAGAGCCGGCGGCCCGCCGGGTCGAGCGCCAGGTCGCGGGGCCAACGGCCGCCGCACGGCACGGTGGTGACCAGCTCTGCCTTCTCGCGGGTGTCGTCGAGGGCGAGCACGGAGAGCGAGTCGGGGCCGCGGTTGGCGGCCCAGAGGTAGCGGCCGCCGCGGTCCACGACGATCGCGGAGGCGTTGCTCGTGTCGCGGCCCGGCACGTCGGCGCCGAGCAGCGGGGCCTCCCCGAGCACGTCGAGCGTCCCGGTGCGGTCGTCCCAGCGGCACACGCTCAGCGAGGGGTGCAGCTCGTGCAGGACGTACGCGTGCCGGCCGTCCGGGTGGAAGGCCAGGTGGCGGGGGCCGCGGCCGGGCGTCAGCACCGTCTCGGAGTGGACGGCGAGCCTGCCGGCCGCCGGGTCCAGCCGGTACACCCGCACCGCGTCGGTGCCGAGGTCCACGCCGAGCACCCAGCGGCCGCTGGGGTCGGGCAGCACCTGGTGGGCGTGCGGGCCCTCCTGGCGCTCGGCGTTCGGGCCGGTGCCCTCGTGCGCGTGGACGTCCGTCGCCTCGCCGAGGGAGCCGTCGGCCGCGACGGGCAGCACGGTGAAGCTGCCGGAGCCGTAGTTCGCGACGAGCAGGTGGCCGTCGGCCAGGGTGAGGTGCGCCGGTACGGCCGCGTCGAGCTCCCGGGCCCGGCCGAGCGCGGCGAGGGTCCCGTCCGCTGCGGCGGCGAAGGCGGCGGCGAGCCCGTGGCCGGTCTCGGAGACGGCGTACAGGACGGACGCGTCGGCGTTCAGCTTCAGGTACGAGGGGTCGGGCACGGCGTCGAGCACCGAGCGCACGGCGAGCGCCCCGGTGTCCGCCGCCACGTCCGCGACGGCGATGCCACGGCCCCCCGCTCCCGTGTACGACCCGATGAAGGCACGTCCGCCGTGGTGCTCGCTCACGCTCAACTCCCCTTGCTCCTGGTGGCTGCCGGCCGTCCGCCGGCGCCCGCCCGCCGTGCGCGCGGGTGCCCCTGAGGCGGCCCCGGCGACCGTAGCAGGGGCGTTTGCGCTGGTACAGGGCGAGACGGGGGCCGGGTCGGCCGCTTCTTGGCATGCTGGGTGCATGAGCTCCCCGCGTACCGCCGCCGTCCTGTTCGATCTCGACGGCACCCTGATCGACACCGAGCCGCTGTACTACGAGGCCACGCGGCGCGTGCTGGCGCGCCACGGGGTGGCGGACTTCGGCTGGGAGCAGCACGCGGACTTCATCGGCGTGGGCACGAGGGAGACGCTCGACGTGCTGGCCGCGCGCTTCTCGCTCGCTCCCCCGGTGGACGCGCTGCTCGCCGAGTTGAACGCCGAGCACCTGGAGCTGCTGCGGTCGTCGGCCGAGGTGTTCCCGCAGATGCGGAAGCTGGTGGAGCGGCTGCGTGCGGCCGGGGTGCCGATGGCGGTGGCGTCCGGGTCCTCGCGCGAGGCGATCGGCGCCGCGCTCGCGCACGGCGGCCTCGCGGAGTTCTTCCCCGTGACGGTGTCGGCCGAGGAGGTCGGCGCGGGGAAGCCGGAGCCCGACGTCTTCTTCGAGGCGGCGCGCAGGCTCGGGGCGGCGCCGGACGCGTGCGCCGTCGTCGAGGACTCGGGGCCCGGGGTCGCGGCGGCGCATGCGGCGGGCATGCGGTGCCTCGCGGTGCTCTCCGTGCCGGTCGGGCCCGGTGAACGGCCGGGCCCTGAGTTCCGCACGGCGGAGCTGGTGTTCGGGGAAGGGCACGCCGGGTTCACCGCGCAGGCCGCGTACGACTGGCTGGCCGTCTGACGTACGGTCCGCACGCGGCGGCCGCGCGGGACGCGCCACCGCCCGCACGGGGCCGCCGGAGCGGACACACCGGGCACAGGCACAGCCGCCGACCGCTCCCCCGGGCCCGGGCGGCCGCACGCGCGGCACGCCTTCGGCGGCCCGGCGCCCCGCGCGGCGCCCGGCCGCGTGACCGGGCGGGGCCGCCGCGCGGCAGCCGTACGCGGGCGACACCGCGGCGGCCCAGGGCGGGCGCCCGGCGTCCGCGTCCCGCATGATCCGGCCGCCCGCGCGTGCGGCGGCACCCGGGCGCCGGTCAGGGCCGGATGTTCTCCAGGTCCTCCAGCAGGCCGGGGTGCTCGGGCCGCCAGCCGAGCTCCTGCCGCGTGCGGGCGCTCGAAGCGGGCTGGTCGGCCTCGAAGATCGGGCCGAGCGGGCCGTACGTCCCGGTCGGCACCGACTCGACCGGCAGGCCGAGCCTGCGGCCGATGACGGCGGCGATGTCGCGTACGGCGTCCCCCTCGTCGGCCACGGCGTGCCAGGCGCTGCCGGCCGGCGCCCCTTCGAGGGCGAGCCGGAAGAGGACCGCGGCGTCGAGCGCGTGCACAGCGGGCCAGCGCTGCGTGCCGTCGCCCGGGTAACCGGACACCCCGGTCCTGCGCGCGATGCCGGTCAGCACCCCGGCGAAGCCGCCGTTGCCGTCGCGGTGGACCGTGCGCGGCAGCCGCACCGCCGCGCTCCTGACGCCGCGCCCGGCCAGGTCGAGCACCGCCGTGACCGCTCGGCCGCGGCCGCCGACCGGTCCCTCGGTGGGCACGGGGTCCGCCTCGGTCGCGGCGCGGCCCGGCGCGTGGGGCGTGCCCGAGGCGGTGACGAAGGGGCGGTCGCTGCCGACGAGTTCCCCGCCGAGCGCCGCGAGGGCCTCGCTCTCCTCGGCGACCGCACGGGCGAGCGCCTCGGGGCTGCTGAAGTCGTTGGCGAACGCCAGGTGGACCACTCCGTCGGCCCCTGCCGCGCCCGAGCGCAGCACGTCCAGGTCGGCGAGGCCGCCCCGCAGCGCCTCTGCGCCCGCCGCCCGTGCCGCGTCCGCCGAGGCGTCGGAGCGCGCGAGCGCGAGGACGGTGTGGCCGTGGCCGAGCAGCTCGGCGACGACGGCGGACCCGATCAGGCCGGTACCGCCGGTGACGAAGACACGCATGAGGCTCTCCAGAACGTGATGGGACTCTTGTCCCGTGACTCTAGCAGGGTGATGGGACAAGACTCCCATCACGTATGATCGGCCCATGGGGAGATGGGCACCGGGAGCGCGCGAACGGCTGGTCATGGCCGCCGTCGACCTGTTCACCGAGCAGGGGTACGACGCCACGACGGTCGCGCAGATCGCCGAGCGCGCGGGCGTCACCAAGAGCACGTTCTTCCGGCACTTCCCCGACAAGCGCGAGCTGCTCGTGGCGGGCCAGGAGACGCTGAGCAGGCTGCTGGCCGAGGGGACAGCCGAGGCGCCGGCCGACGCCGGGCCGCTCGCCGCAGTGGCCGCGGGCCTCGAACGCGCGTCGACCTCGATGGGCCCGGCCAACCACGAGCTCGCGCCCCGGCTGAAGGCGGCCGTCGCCGCGAGCACCGAGCTCCAGGAGCGCGACACGCTCAAGTCCGTCGGCCTCGCCGCTGCGATGACCGCGGCGCTCGCCGACCGCGGCGTGCCGGGCCCGGCCGCCGCCCTCGCGGGCGAGCTGGGCGTCCTCGCCTTCAAGCGGGGGTTCGCGCAGTGGTCCGAGGGCGAGCGCAGCAGCGGGGACGAGCTCGCCCGGTGCGTGCTCGCCGCGCTGGAGGAGCTGCGCGCGGCGAGCGCGTCGCTGACCTGAGCCGCCCGGCCGCGCGGCCCGGCCGTGCCCGGGGCAGGGCGCTGCCGGGCCAGGCCGTCAGGCCGTGGCGGGCGCCGTGAAGTAGTGGCCCTTGTCGAGGTCCTCCAGGAGGCCGGGGCCCGTGGGGTGCCAGTCGAGCAGCTCGCGGGTGCGGGCGCTGGACGCCGGGGCGTCGAGTCCGACGAGGCCGCCGAGCCAGCTGAAGCGCTCGGACAGGTCCTCGTCGGCGACGGGGCCCACCGGCACGCCGAGGTGGCGGCCGATGACCTCGGCGACCTCGCGCAGGGCGACGCCCTCCTCCGCCGCGCCGTGGAGCATCGAGCCGGCGGGCGCCTTCTCGACGGCGAGGCGGAAAAGCCGTGCCGCGTCGTCGCGGTGCACGGCGGGCCAGCGGTTGGCGCCGTCGCCCGGGTAGCCGGAGGCGCCGTGCCGGCGCGCGAGGCCGACGAGGGCGGCCATGAAGCCCTGGTCGCCGTCGCCGTGACAGGTCGGCGAGAGCCGTATGACGCTGGAGCGCACGCCGCGCTCGGCGAAGCCGACCGCGACCGCCGCCGTGCCGAGCCGCACGGCGACCGGGGAGCCCTCGGCCGCCGGCATGTCCCGTTCGGTCGCGACCCGGCCGGGTGCGACGCCGAGCAGCCCCGAGGCGAGGACGAAGGGCCGGTCGGACCCGGCGAGCGCGTCGCCGAAGGCCTCGACGGCGCGCCGGTCCGCCTCGGCAGCCTCCTGGAAGCCGCCGGAGAAGGCGCTTTCGTGCTTGAAGGCGAGGTGGATCACCCCGTCGGACGCGGCCGCGGCGTCCCGCAGGACGCCGAGGTCGTCGAGCGTGCCCCGTACGGTCTCGGCCCCGGCCTCCGCGAGGGCGGCCGCGGACTTCTCGGAGCGGGCGAGCCCGACCACCTGGTGGCCGGCGCCGATGAGTTCGAGGACGGTGGCGGAGCCGATCCAGCCGGACGCCCCGGTCACGAAGATGCGCATGAGAGAACCCCAGACATTGATGTCAGTGACTGCCGTCAGCCTAGCGCACCATGTCAGTGACTGCCATCGCATAGAATCCGACCATGGGACGATGGGAGCCGGACGCGCGCGGACGCCTGGCGAAGGCGGCGCTCGACCTGTACAGCGAGCGCGGCTTCGAGCAGACCACCGCGGCGGAGATCGCCAGGCGGGCCGGGCTGACGGAGCGGACCTTCTTCCGCCACTACGCCGACAAGCGTGAGGTGCTCTTCGCGAGCTCCCCCGCGATGCAGGACGTGTTCGTGGCCGCGGTCGCCGGGGCCGAGCCGTCCGCCGCCGCCATGGAGGCGCTGGCCGCGGGGTACGACGCGGTGTCGGGCTTCTTCGCCGACCGCCGCGACTTCGCCCGCAAGCGGCAGGACGTGGTCCTGCAGAACGCGGAGCTCCTGGAGCGCGAGCTGATGAAGCTCGCCTCGCTGGCGGCGGCGCTCGCCGGCGCCCTGCGGCAGCGCGGGGTGGCGCCGGCCGAGGCGAGCCTGGCGGCGGAGGCGGGCGTCGCCGTGTTCAAGGTCGGCTTCGAGCGCTGGGTCGCGCCGGGCGAGGAGCGCGACATGGCCCAGCTGATGCGGGCCGCGCTGGCCGAGCTGGGGTCGCTGGCCGGGGGCGCCTGAACGGAGGCGCGGGCCTCTGCGGCCGGGAGAACGCACACGGCGGTGCACGGTGCCCTGGGCACCGTGCACCGCCGTGTGCGGTGTCGCGCGTACGCGCCTGTGCTCAGCCCTTGTTGGCGCCGAGCGTCAGGCCGGAGACGAACTGCTTCTGGAGGGCGAAGAACACCACCAGGGTGGGGACCGCCACGATCAGCGCGGCGGCCGAGATCAGGTTGTTGTTCACGAAGAACTGGCCCTGGAGGTTGTTGAGGGCCGCGGTGATGGGCCGGTTGCTGCCGGTCTGCATCAGCACGGTCGCCCAGAAGAAGTCGTTGTAGATCCAGGTGAATTCGAGCGTGGCGAGGGCCGCGAGCACCGGACGGCACAGCGGCAGCACGAGCTGCCAGTACTGCCGCCAGGCGGACGCGCCGTCCACCAGCGCCGCCTCGCCCAGCTCCTTCGGGATCGTGCGCATGTAGTTGGACAGCACGAAGGCGCAGAACCCGGTCTGGAAGGCGACATGGATCAGGATGAGCCCGAGGAACGAGTCGTCGAGCTTGCCCGAGGCGGCCAGCCACTCCGGCAGCGGGATCATCTGGTACATCTTGAACAGCGGCGTGATGATGGCCTGTTGGGGCAGCAGATTGCCCGCGGTGAACAGCATGAGCAGCGCGATGTTCAGCTTGAAGTTGAACCGCGCCACCACGAAGGCGACCATGCTGGACAGCCAGAGCGTGACCACCAGCGCGGGCACGGTGATGATGACCGAGTTCCAGAAGTAGTGCAGCAGCTGCGCCTGGTCCCACGCCGCGGTGAAGTTCCCGAAGCCGAAGTGGCCGCCGACGGAGACGTATCCGTGCTTCTGGGTGTCCGCGTACGGACGCAGCGCGGTGTAGAAGGCGTACAGCAGCGGCAGCAGCCAGACGATGGACGTGCCGATCAGGAAGGCGTGCAGCGCGATCCGGCCGGCCCGCGGGGTGCGCCGCTCGCGGGGCGCGGGCGCGGCGGCGGGCAGCCCGGTGCGCTCGGTGGTCAGCGTCGTCATCCTCGCTCGTCCTTCCGGAACATGCTGATCAGGTACGGCACGATGAAGGCCAGCGAGATCACCAGGAGGATCGTCGCGAGCGCGGAGCCGAAGCCGATGCGGCTGGCCTCACCGACGATGTTGTCCGTCACCAGCACCGAGAGCAGTTCGAGGCCGTTGGTGCCCTTGTTGATGACGTAGACGATGTCGAAGGCGCGCAGGGACTCGATGACGGTGATCACCAGGACCACGACGTTGATCGGGCGCAGCGCCGGCCAGACCACGTGCCGGAAGGTCTGCGCGCCGCCCGCGCCGTCGAGCGCCGCCGCCTCCTTGAGCGACGGGTCGACGCTCTTGAGGCCCGCGAGGTAGAGCACCATCACATAGCCGGCCTGGCGCCAGCAGGCCATGATCATGACGGCCCAGATGTTCAGGTGCGGGTTGCCCATCCAGTCGACGACGTGGTGGTCCGCGTGCCCGGTGAGGTTGTTGATGAGTCCCTGGGTGGGCGAGAAGATCAGCTCGGTCATGAAGCCGATCAGCGCGAGGGAGAGCACCACGGGCAGGAACAGGATGGACTGGTAGATCCGGGAGTAGCGGATCTGCTTGTCCAGTTGCACGGCGAGGAACAGCCCGAAGGGCGCGGGCAGCACGAAGAAGACCGCGAGCCAGATCAGGTTGTGCTCGATCGCCGGGTCGAAGGGCGGGTAGATCGTGAAGATGTTCTTGTAGTTCTCGGTGCCGACCCACTGGATCGTGGAGAAGTCGCCGAACCCGGTCCAGCTGGAGAACGACAGGACGATCGATGCCAGGGCGGGCACCCAGACGAACGCCACGGTGATCAGGGTGGGGATGCCGGCCATCAGGCCGAGGCTCACCCGGTCCCGCACGGTGAGCTGCCTCAGATGGCGTCGCTTGGTCTTGGGGGGCGTGGTCCGCGGCGGCGCCGCGCCGTCCACAACAGTCATGTGTTCCTCGTCGTTCTCACACCGGGCTGTGCCGTAGGGGCCGGGTGCGGGGCCCGCGGTCGCGGGCGCCGCACCCGGCCCTCAGGGGTCGAGCGGACGGATCAGCTGCCGCTCGCCCAGATGGTCTTGGCCTGCTTGTCGACGTTCGACAGGATGGAGGCGGTCTCGCCGGGGCTGTTCAGGAACTTCTGGATCGCCGGGATCATGACCGGGTCGGCGAAGTCGGGCCGCGTGTCGCGGTCCATGAACTGCGAGAGGCTCTTGGCGCCGGTGATCAGCTTGACGGCGTCCTTCTGCGGCTGGGTGTACTTCGAGGTGTCGACGCCGCTCGCGGTGGCGATGTCCGCCGGGTTGGTGCCGAGCCACAGCTGCTGCGCCGGCGCGGTGCCGAGGTAGCTCAGGAGCTTGTCGACGCCGTCCTTGTTCTTGGGCGACTTGGAGACCATGAAGCCGTCGACGGGCGCCTCGACCGCGGTCTGGCCGTACTTCGGGTTGATCTCGGGGAAGGCGAACAGGCCGAGGTCGGCCGCCTTGTCACCGGTGAAGATCGTGCCGATCTGGTCGAGCCCGAGGACCATCATGCCGGCCTTCTGGTTGACCAGCGCCTGGGCGCCCTCCTGCCAGGTCTGGCCGGCGAACCCCGGTGAGTAGTACGGGATCAGCTCGCGCCACTGGTCGAACACGGCCTTCACCTGGGGCGTGTTCCACTTGTCGCCCTTGCGCATCAGGTCGATGTGGAAGTCGAAGCCGTTGATGCGCATGTTCAGGTAGTCGAACGTGCCCATGGACGGCCAGCCGTCCTTGTTGGTGAAGGCGATCGGGGTGATGCCGTCGCCCTTCATCTTCTTCGCGAGGGCGATGTACTCGTCCCAGGTGGTGGGGACGGAGTAGCCCTTCTTCTTCCACAGGCTCTTGCTGTAGAAGACGGCCCACGGGTAGTAGTCGAACGGCACGAGGTAGTAGTGCCCGTCCGGCGCCTTGCTCTGGGCCTTCATGGCGTCGGTGTAGTGCGAGCCGATCTTCTTCCAGACGTCGTCGACGTCGCTGGCGAGGCCCTGGCCCGCGAAGAACTGCATGCGCTCGCCCGCGAACCAGTTGAACACGTCGTCCGGGTTGCCCTGGAGGTAGCTCGAGATGTTCTGCTGGAAGGTGTTGTGGTCGACCCAGTTGGGCTTGACCGTGATGCCGGTGGCCTTCTTGGCGGCGCCGAAGACGTTGACGTACGCGCCCTTCGGCTGCGGCACCGCCGCGTTGGAGCCGAAGGTGACCGTCTTGCCGCCGGAGCCGCCCGAGCTCCCGCCGCTGCCGCCGCACGCGGTCAGCAGCGGCCCTGCCGCGACCACTCCGGCGCCCAGGACGGCGCCACGAAGCACGGACCGTCGGGACATGGACGACATGTCAGGTATGGGTATACCGGGTCCCGATCGTCGACCGTCAGTCGAGAAAAGCTTCATGACCCCTCCCTGCGGGGCTGCTGCGAATAGAACACAAACGAACGTGACCCGACAGATGTCACCAATACACAGGTCGAGTGTCAAGACATCAAACGATTGCGATATCGACGTGTGCCCGTTTTCCACCGGACAGACGGCAACACAACGCCGCATGGCCCCCGTTGGCGGCATTCCGGACAGCTGTTGAGAAAAGTTGGTTCCTGATCGGGAATGTGGGTACTGCGAGCGGGTACGCGGAAGCGGCAGGTGTCCGCGCCGCCTGCCGCCTCACCATACCCGTCAGTAGTCACACCGCCCCGCCAGGCCCGCGCCCCGCCCGGGGTGTCAGCGGCCGCCCGAGGGCCGGGCCGCCGGGAGGTCGTAGACCGTGACCGCGACGCCCCGGTCGCACAACTCGGCCTCGATCAGCGGCTGCACGCGCGACCACTCGCCGCCGGCGAGGCCGCGGCCGATCCCCGGCGTGTGCACGATTGTCCGCCGGGGCGCGGGCGTACGCGCGGGCCGGGCTCCCACGTCAGTGCGTGGCGAGGCCGCGGCTGATGACCAGGCGCTGGATCTGGTTCGTGCCCTCGAAGATCTGCATGATCTTGGCCTCGCGCATATAGCGCTCGACCGGGTAGTCGCGGGTGTAGCCGTAGCCGCCGAAGACCTGGACCGCGTCCGTGGTGACCTTCATCGCCGCGTCCGTCGCGGTGAGTTTGGCAATGCTCGCGTGCCTGCTGTAGTCGCGGCCCGCGTCCCGTCTGCGGGCCGCGTCCAGGTAGGTGGCGCGGGCCGAGCCCACGGCCGCGGCCATGTCGGCGAGCAGGAAGCCGAGCCCCTGGTGGTCGATGATGCGGCGGCCGAAGGTGGTCCGCTCGTTGGCGTAGGCGACGGCCGCGTCGAGCGCCGCCTGGGCGAGGCCGGTGGCACAGGCGGCGATGCCGAGGCGGCCCGAGTCCAGTGCGCTGAAGGCGATTTCGAGGCCCTGGCCCTCCGTGCCGATCAGCCGGTCGGCTTCGAGCAGCGCGCCGTCCCAGTAGGCGGCGGTGGTCGGCACGGCGTGCAGCCCCATCTTCTCCTCGGGGGCGCCGAAGGTGAGCCCGTCCGCGCTGCCGGGGGCGAGGAAGCAGGAGACGCCGTGGGTGCCGGGGCCGGTGCGCGCGAACAGGGCGTAGAAGCCCGCTCTGCCGCCGTGCGTGATCCAGGCCTTGGAGCCGGTGACGCGGTAGCCGCCGTCCGCGGGCTCCGCCTTGCAGGCGATGGCCGCGGCGTCGGAGCCCGCCTGCGGCTCGGAGAGGCTGTAGCCGCCGACGAGCGCGCCGGAGAGCACGTCCTCGGCCCACCGCTCGCGCTGCGCTGCCGTGCCGAAGGTCATCAGCGGGTAGGCCGCGAGGGTGTGCACGCTCGTCGCCACCGCGACGGCCGCCCAGCGCGCCGCGAGCTCCTCGAGGACCTGCAGGTACACCTCGTACGGCTGCCCCCCGCCGCCGGACTCCTCCGGGTACGGCAGGCCGAGCAGCCCGGCATCGCCGAGCAGCCCGAACAGCCCCTCGGGGTAGGTCTCGGCGCGCTCGTGGCCGTCGACGATCGGAGCGAGTTCGCGGTCGGCGAGCCGGCGGGTGAGCGCCAGCAGGTCCTGGGCCTCTTCACTGGGCAGCAGGCGGTCGACGGACACGGCGGCTTCCTTCTGGCAAGTACCGGCAGGGGTACGGACGGACGGGTGCGGACGGGGCCATCCTCCGGCCGGGCGGGGGGGCCACGCCACGCTACTCGCTGATCAGAACGCGGCGCCGGGTGCCAGGCAAGTATCTGGCGCGCACAGGCCGCCAAGTCGCAAAGTCTTTCCGCCGTAGCGGGGAAAGCCTGCAATAGTTTGCTTGACACGGGTCGGTCGGTGAGGCGGAGGGGCGTTCGATGGCGGATGTGGACGAGACGGACCACCGGCTGCTGCGGCTGTTGCGCGAGGACGGCAGGCGCACGTTCTCCGAGATGGCGGCCGAGGTCGGGCTGTCCGTCGCGGCCGTCAAGCGCAGGGTGGACCGGCTGCGGGAGACGGGGGTGATCACCGGCTTCACCGCGCGGGTGGACCACGCGAAGCTCGGCCGGGGCATCGAGGCGTTCGTCGAGCTGCGGTTCGCGGGCACGACACCGGTGCGGGAGATCGTGGCGAGCGCGTACACCGTGCCGGAGGTCCAGGCGGTGTTCACCATGGCGGGCGACCCCGACGCGCTGCTGCACGTGCGGGTGCGCGACCTCGACCACCTCCAGCACGTCATCGACGGGCTGCGCCGCTCCGGCCAGATCACCGGCACCAAGACGCTGATGGTGCTGGGGTCCTGGTCGCGGCCGTGACGGCGGCGGTCCTGGGTACGGCCGGCCCCGGCCGTACTCCCGTAAGGCCGGGGCCGGGATCCGCGCAGGGGCCGCACGACGGGGACCGCCGCCGGGGACCGTCCGGTGAGAAGGACGGTCCCCGACGGCGGCGGACGGCTCGGAAGGCGGGCCCCGGGCAGGACAGCTCCCCCGCTCCCCCGTTTCACCCGGCGGCGGCCGCCTCGGCCGCGGGCTGCCGCTCCGGCTCCGCGCCCGAGGCGGCGGGCCCGGCCGCGGCCTTGTCCGCGCCGCCGAACCCGCGCAGCGGGACGTGCTTGACGAACAGCGCCACCGCGACGCCGCACGCGGCGACGACCGAGGCGACCGTGAAGACCTCGACGACCCCGTGGGTGACGGCCGATGCGAACAGGTGCCTGGCCGCCTCGGGCAGCCGGCGCAGCGCCTCGGGCGTCATGGACTGCGCCGAGCCCGCCGCGGCGCCGCCCGCGGAGCCGAGGCGGGAGCTGAGCCCGCTCGCGTACACCGAGCCGAGGACGGAGACGCCGACCGAGCCGCCCATGTTGCGCAGGAAGGTGGAGGCGCCGGTGGCCGCGCCCATGTCCCTCAGCGGGGCGCTGCTCTGCGCGAGGAGCGTGGTGGTCTGCATCAGGCAGCCGAGGCCGATGCCGAGCGGCACCATGAACAACGAGGTCACCAGCGACGAGGTGCCGGTGTCCATGGTGGCGAACAGGCCGAGTCCTGCCGCCATCAGCGCGGCACCCGCGACGAGGAAGGCCTTGTAGCGGCCGGTGCGGCCGATGAGCGTGCCGCTCGCGATCGAGACCACCATGGCGGCGATCATCATCGGCATCAGCAGCAGGCCGCTGTTGGTGGCCGACGAGCCCTGGACGAACTGCTGGAACTGCGGCAGGAACGTCACGCCGCCGAACATCGCGAAGCCGGAGAGGAACGCGAGGGTCCCGGCGAGCGAGAAGTTGCGGCTGCGGAAGACGGAGAGCGGCATGACCGGGTCGGCGAGCCGCCGCTCGACCAGCACGAAGGCGGCGAACGCGGCGACGGTGAGGACGGCGAGGCCGATGATCGGCGCGGAGAGCCAGGCGTACTGGCCGCCGCCCCAGCTGGTGAGCAGCACGAGCGCGGTGATCCAGGTGGTCAGCAGCGCCGCGCCCCACCAGTCGACGCGTCCCGCGCCGCTGCCCTTCGGCAGGGTGCGCAGCGTGAACCAGGCGACGGCGAGGGCGAGCACGCCGAGCGGCAGGTTGACGTAGAAGGCCCACCGCCAGCTGAGGTGGTCGGTGATGAAGCCGCCGACGAGCGGTCCGCCGATCATGGCGACCGGCATCGCCGCCATCATCACGCCCTGGTACTTGCTGCGCTCGCGCGGCGGCACGATGTCCGCGACGACGGCCAGCACGCCGACCATCAGGCCGCCCGCGCCGAGCCCCTGGAGGGCGCGGAAGCCGACCAGTTCGCCGAAGTTCTGGGCCATGCCGCACAGCGCCGAGCCGACGAGGAACAGGGCGATGGAGGCGAGGAAGGTCTTCCTGCGGCCGTACAGGTCGCCGAGCTTGCCCCAGATCGGCGTGGCGGCGGTGGAGGCCAGGATGTAGCCGGTCGTCACCCACGACAGGTGTTCGAGGCCGCCGAGGTCGCCGACGATCGTGGGCAGCGCAGGCGCCACGATCGTGTTGTCCAGCATCGCCAGCAGCATGGCGATGAGCAGGGCGACCATCGCCGCCATGATCTGCCGGGGGGAGAGCCGCGGCGGTGCCGCGCTCGGTGCTTGTGGGGTCATCGGGGAACCGTCCGTCCGTCTGCGCCTGCGGGACGCCGTCACCACGCCCGCTTACTTACCGGTCGGCAAGTAACTTACTGGCCGACCGGCAAGTTGGCAAGCGGCGGAACCGCGCGGGGCGCCGCCCGGCCCCGGGACCGCCCGGTGGACCGCCTCGGGTCGCCGTACGGCCCGGCTGTTGGCACCGTTGCCTGTACGGCGAGGCCACGCGGGGCGGCGCGTACCGGCAGCGAAGGGAGCCCGAGGTGGCACAGGAGCGGCGGGCACCGGCGGGCGAGGGCCCCCTGCTCATCATGGACGGCGCGGGGACGGTGTGCCGCTGGAGCGCGCGGGCCGAGCGGGTATTCGGCCGCTCACGCGCCGAGGCGGTCGGCAGGCCTGCGGTGTGGGCCACGTCGACGTGCGACGCGGCGCTGCGCGTACGGCCGTACGTGGACGACGGGGCGCGGTGGCCCGCGGAGGCGGAGGCGACCAGTGGGACCGGTGAGGCAGGTGAAACCGGCGGGGCCGCGGGCGCGCTGTGCTGGACAGTGGAGCTGGCGGAGGCGGGCGAGGGCGGGGACGGGCCCGAGGAGAGGGCCTGGGACGCGGCGGTGCTCGACGCGCTGTTCGGCCAGTCGCCGGTGGGGCTGCACATCCTCGACACGGATCTGCGCGTCGTGCGGGCCGACAGCGGTACGGCGCGCTCGGCCCCTGCGGGCCGGCGCTTCGACGAGGTGTACCGGCTCGCGGACCCGGCGGGCCAGGAGGCGGCGGCGCGGCGGATCCTCGCCACCGGCGTCCCGGCGGTCGAGCGCACGGTCCGCGTCTTCGCGGACCCGCAGCGCACGCGTGAACGGCTGTACGCCGTCTCCTGCTTCCGGCTGCACGACCGCGCGGACGGCAGGGTGCTCGGCCTCGCGGTGGTGGCCGTCGACCGCACGGAGCGGGAGCGCGCGAAGGCGCTCGCCGACCTGCTCGCCACGGCACGCGACCGGGTCGGCAGGTCCCTGGACACCGTGGCCACCTGCCAGGACCTGGCGCAGACCCTGGCCCCCGGTTTCGCGGACCGCGTGGAGGTGGAGATCGCGGACACCGTCGTCCACGGCGCGCAGCCCCCGGTGCCGGGCGGCGCCCAGGCCCCACTCCTGCGGTGCGCGGCCGCCGTCGGCACCCCGCTGCACGACCGGGCGCCGGCCCGCGGCGCGCCCTCCGCCGGAGCCGCCGGCGCCGCCGCCGCGGAACCGGCCGAGGACGGCGGGGCGGACACCGCCGCGGGCAAGGCCGCTCGCGCCGGTGCGTCAGAGGGCAGCGAGGCGGACGCGGGGAGCCTCTCCGATGCGGGCGCCGGTCCGGCGGCGGGGTACGGCGGCGCGGGCGCCGGGGATGCGGCGGCGGGCGTCGGGGCCGTCACGGACGAAGAAGGCGCCGTCACGCCCGCAGGCGCGGGCGGGGTGTCGGGGGCGTGGCCTGCCGCTCGGCCCTGCGGGGAGCGGGCCGGGGAGGCCCGGGTGCTGCGGAGGGCGGGTCCTGAGGCGCGGGCGCTCGACGACCTGCAGCCGCACCTGGCCGACCTGCGCGGCAGCGGGTCGCGCACGGAGGGCGGGAAGCCGGTGCCGCCCGGAACGCACACGCTCCTCGTGGTGCCGCTCGCCCTGCGCGGCGGCGCGCTCGGGCTGCTGCACCTGTACCGCACGGGCGCGTCGGAGCCGTTCACGCGCGACGAGGTCGCCACGGCCGTCGAGATCGCCGCGCACGCGGCGCTCGCCGTCGACAACGCGCGGCGGTACGCGCACGAGCGGGCGCTCGCCGCGACCGTGCAGCGCAGGCTGCTGCCGCAGCGCGCCGACGACCCGCCGCTCGGGGTGCGTACGGCGCACGCGTACCGGCCGGGGCCGGCGGGCGGCGGCGCCTGGTACGACGTGATCCCGCTGTCCGGGGCGTGCAGCGCCTTCGTGGTGGGCGAGGTCGCGGGCGACGGCATCCACGCGGCGACCGCCATGGGGCAGGTGCGCACCGCGGTGCGCGCCTTCGCGACGCTCGGCATCGAACCCGACGAGCTGCTCGCCCGGGTCGACGAGGTGGTCGCCCAGCTGGCCGCCGAGCGGCGCGCCCTGCCGGCGCACGACCCGCTGCGTGCGGAACCGCTCACCGTGGCCTGCGTGTACGCGGTCCACGACGCGGGCGACGGCCTGTGCACGGTGGCGCGCGGCGGCGGCGCCGACCCCTGGCTCGCCGCGCCCGGCGGCCCGTTCGCGCCGCTCGGCGCGCCCGAGGGTCCGGTGCTCGGCGACCTCGACATCGCGCCGTTCGCCTCGCTCACGGTCGAGCTCGCCGAGGGCAGCGCCCTCGTGCTCTCCGCTTCGCCCGCCGCCCGGGTCCGCCCGGTGCTGGGCTCCTTCACGGCGTCCGACTCCGTCCGTGCGATCTGCGAGGCGCTGGCGCGCGACGCGCGCGGGGACAGCGGGGGCCACGGGAACAGCGGGGAGAACGCAGCGGACGGGGACGGCTCAGACGCCGTCTTCCTCGCCGCAGAGACCACGGCGCTGCCCGCCGACACCACGGTGTCGTGGCGGCTCGACCCGGACGAGCAGGCACCGGCGCGCGCCCGCTCGCTGGCCGTCGACTGGCTGGCCGGCCGGGTCGGCGGGGAGGCCGCGTTCGGCGCCGAACTCGTCGTCAGCGAGCTGGTGACGAACGCCGTGCGGTACGGCGTCCCGCCGCTGACCCTCCGGCTCATCCTGGGCCGGGTGCTGACGGTCGAGGTGAAGGACGCCTCGCCGACTACGCCGCACCTGCGCCACGCGCGCACCCACGACGAGGGCGGGCGCGGCCTGTTCATCATCGCGCAGCTCGCCGACCGCTGGGGCACGCGCCGTACCCCCCAGGGCAAGACGATCTGGGCGGAGATGTCCCGCGGGTGAGGGGGCAGCCCCCGCGCGCGTCGCGCGCAGGGGCGTCGCGGTAGCCTGGCGTCCCTGGACCGCCGGGTCCAGACGCGCCGCTCCCCCGGGAGGATCCGATGACCGCAGCCCTCACCGCCAAGGGCCGTGCCACGCGCGCCAGGATCGTGGAGTCCGCTGCGCTGGTGCTGCGCGAGTCGGGCGTCTCCGCCACCCTCGACGACATCAGACAGCGGTCGGGGACGAGCAAGAGCCAGCTGTTCCACTACTTCCCCGAGGGCAAGGACCAGCTCCTGCTCGCCATCGCGCAGTACGAGGCGGACCGCGTCCTCGACGACCAGCAGCCGTACCTGGGCTGCCTCGACACCTGGGACGCCTGGTACCGCTGGCGGGACGTGGTGGTGGCACGGTACGAGGCGCAGGGCGACACCTGTCCGCTCGGGGCGCTGTTCCACCAGGTCGGCCGCTCCACGCCGGGCGCGCGTGCCATCGTCGTGGAGCTGCTGCGCGCCTGGCAGGAGCATCTGGCGGCCGGCGTGCGCGCCGTACGGGACAACGGCCTGCTGCCCGCCTCCTACGACGTCGACACGGCCGCGGCCGCGCTGCTCGCCGGCATCCAGGGCGGGGTGTCGATCATGCTGGCGACGGGCCGTCCAGGCCACCTCGAAGCGGCGCTCGACTGGAGCATCGCGCGGATGCGCGAGGGTGCCGTCCCTGTGAGGTGAGACCCCGGGGTCCCGTAGGCCGCCGGAGGGTCCCGCGGGCCGTAGGGCGCCCGCCTCAGCGGGCGATGCGCCGGGCCCGCCGGTCGTCGAGTGCCGAGGGCACGAACATCAGGTCGTTGCGGTTCAGGTCCGTGCCCGGCGGCACGATCGCGTCGATCCGGTCGAGCACGTCGTCGCCGAGCACCGTGTCGGCGCCGGCGAGCAGCCCCGCCAGGTGCTCCGGGGTGCGGGGCCCGATCAGCACGGACGTGACGGCAGGGTGGGACCTGACGAACGCGGTCGCGAGGCGCGGCATGTCGAGCCCCGCCTCGTCGGCGACCTCGGCCAGCTGCTCCACCGCCTCGGCCTTGGCCCGGTTGCCCGGGTCGGAGAGGTCGAACAGCCGGGCGCCGAGGCCCGCGTTGCGGTGTCCGGCCGTGGGGTCGCGGCGGCCGGAGAGCCAGCCGGACGCCAGCGGCCCGAAGGTGAGCACACCCATGCCGTAACGCTGCGCCGTGGGAAGGACGTTGGACTCGATGCCGCGCACCAGCATGTTGTACTGCGGCTGTTCCGACCTGAACCTGAGGTGCCCGCGGCGCTCGGCGGCCCACTGCGCCTCGACGATCTGCTCCGGGTAGAACATCGACGAGCCGAACGCGCGCACCTTCCCTGCCCGCACCAGGTCGGTGAGCGCGGCCAGGGTCTCGTCCAGCTCGGTGTGCGGGTCCCAGCGGTGCATCTGGTAGAGGTCGATGCGGTCGGTACCGAGGCGGCGCAGGCTGTCCTCCACCGCGCGCACGATCCACCGGCGTGAGCCGCCCCGCAGGGCGGCGTCCTCGCCCATCGGCATCCCGAACTTGGTGGCGAGCACCACCTCGTCGCGCCGGCCCTTGAGCGCCTTGCCGACGATGGTCTCGGACTCGCCGTCCGAGTAGACGTCCGCCGTGTCGACGAAGTTGATGCCGGCGTCCAGCGCGGCGTGGACGATGCGCACCGACTCGTCGTGGTCGGTGTTGCCCATCGCGCCGAGCATCATCGTGCCGAGCGCGAACTCGCTGACCGACATGCCCGTGCCGCCGAGAATCCTGCGTTCCATGTCCTGTGCTTCCGCCTTCCGGCCTCGCCTCGTCCCCCGCCCTCGCCGTCAAGCCAACCACCGCAGCCGGGTGCCCGCAGCGCGTGAGAGGGGTACTGCCGCGCCCCCTCGGGCCGGGGCGCGCGGCATACCCTGGCCGTATGGACGAGGCGGAGGACCGGGTCAACGGGGAGTTCGGCGCGTTCCTGCGGTCCCGGCGGGCCCGCCTCGCGCCGCGCGAAGCGGGCCTGCCCGCGGGCCCAGGCCCCCGCAGGGTGCCGGGCCTGCGGCGCGAGGAGGTCGCCGGGCTCGCCGGGGTCAGCGTCGACTACTACGTGCGGCTGGAGCGGGGGCGAGCGGCGCACGTGTCGGACGCGGTCCTCGACGCGCTGGCGCGCGCCCTGCGGCTCGATCCGACCGAGCGTGCGCACCTGTGCACGCTCGCGGTGCCCGCGCGGCGGCGCTCCGCCGGTGCGCCGCCGGGCGCGGACGCGTCCGCCGTGCGGTCGGCGCAGCGGGTGCGGCCAGGGCTGCTGCGGCTGCTCGACGCGCTCGGCGGCACGCCCGCGCTGGTGCTCGGCCGCCGCTACGACGTCCTGGCGGCGAATCCGGCGGCCCGCGCGCTCTACACGGACTTCGACGCGCTGCCGGTGCGGGAGCGCAACATGGTGCGCTTCCTCTTCCTCGACGGGGCGGCCAGGACGCTCTACGCGGACTGGCCGGCCGCCGCCCGCAGCACGGTCGCCGGGCTGCGCCTGTACGCGGGGCGCCACCCCGGCGACCGGAGACTCGCGGAGCTCGCCGGCGAACTGTGCGACCTCGACGCGGACTTCAGGCGCTGGTGGGGTGAGCACGACGTGCATGAGCGCGGCCACGGGGTGAAGCACTACCGCCATCCGCTCGTCGGCGACCTGGTGCTCGGCTACGAGGCGCTCGCGCCCACGGCCGACGCCGACCAGGTTCTCGGCACGCACACCGCGGAGCCCGGCTCGCCGTCCGAGGCGGCGCTGCGGCGCCTCGCCGCCCTGGCCGCCGCGCCCCCGCTGCTGCCCTGAGCCGGGGCGCCCGGCAGGTCAGCCGCCGCAGAGCTCGGCGAAGCGCCGTGCGTCGATGTTGCCGCCTGAGATGATCACACCGACGCGGCGCGCGCCCGCGACCCGGCGGTTCAGCAGGGCGGCGAGGCCGGTCGCGCCGCTCGGCTCGATCACGGTCTTCAGCCGCTCGAAGGCGAGCCGCATGGCGCCGCGGATCTCGTCGTCGGAGACGAGCTCGATGCCGTCGACCAGGCGCCGGTTGAGGGAGAACGTCAGCTCGCCGGGGGTCGAGGCCGCCTGGCCGTCCGCTATGGTCCGCGGCACCGGAATGCTGACGCGGACACCAGCCTCCAGGGACCGCTTGGTGTCGTCGCCGGTCTCCGGCTCGACGCCGACCACCCGGATCGCCGGGTCGAGCCCCTTCGCCGCGACCGCGGAGCCCGCGAGCAGCCCGCCACCGCCGACGGGCACGACGAGTGTGTCGAGCCCCTCCACCTCCTCGGCGAGTTCGAGCGCCGCCGTGCCCTGGCCCGCGATGACGTGCGGGTGCTCGTACGGCGGGATCAGCGCGAGCCCGCGCTCGGCCGCCATCGCCTCACCGAGCGCGACCCGGTCGCCGGTGTAGCGGTCGTAGGTGAGGATCTCGGCGCCGTACCCGGCGGTCGCCTCCCGCTTGGAGCGCGGCGTGTCCTCCGGCATGAGGATGACGGCGGTGCTCCCCAGTTCGCGCGCGGCGAGCGCGACGGCCTGCGCGTGGTTGCCCGAGGAGTACGCGGCGATGCCCGCGGCGAGCTGCTTTGCGGACAGCCGCGAGGCGGCGTTGTAGGCGCCGCGGAACTTGAACGCCCCGACCCGCTGGAGGTTCTCGCACTTGAGGTAGACCTCGGCGCCCGCCAGCTCGTCGAGAGTGCGGGAGCGCAGCACGGGCGTGCGGTGGGCGACGCCCTCGATCCGCTCGGCGGCGTCGCGCACATCGTCCAGGGTGACCGGCGGGGTGTTCGTCATACGGGCGCTCCAGGGCGGGACGGCACTCGGGCCGTACGGGTCAGCGAACGGTCCCGAACGTATCCCATCGGGCACCCCCTTCCGCCGGGGGGTTTGGCGGCCCTGCCGGGTCCCGGGCGCGCCGGTTAGCGTGAGAGGCGCACAGGGCGCCTGCGGCGCGCGCCCCTCCCGGGGCGCGGCGCGCGGGCCCGTACGACCGAGGAGGTCACCCTCATGTCCGCCGATCCCCGCGCGGCTCTCGCCGCGGCCCTGCCGGAGGCCGACCTGGTCACCGATCCCGACGTGCTGGCGTCCCTGAGCGCGGACGACGCCGAGTGGGCGCCCGCGGGGCGGCCGCTCGCCGCGCTGCGCGCCGTCTCGGCCGCGCAGGTGCGGGCGGCCGTGCGGGCCTGCGCGGAGCTCGGCGTGCCGGTGGTGCCGCGCGGCGCGGGCACGGGCCTGTCCGGCGGGGCGAACGCCACGGAGGGGTGCCTCGTCCTCGACCTGTCCCGGATGGACCGGGTGCTGGAGATCGACGCGGAGAACCTGGTCGCCGTGGTCCAGCCCGGCGTGGTCAACGACGACCTCAAGAGGGCCGTCGCCGAGCACGGGCTCTGGTATCCGCCGGACCCGGCGAGCGCGCCGTGGTCCACGATCGGCGGGAACGTGGCGACGAACGCGGGCGGCCTGTGCTGCCTCAAGTACGGCGTGACCCGCGACTACGTGCTCGGCCTCGAAGCGGTGGTGGGCGGGCCGGCCGGAGAGTACGGCACGGCCGTGCGGCTCGGCAGGCGCACGACCAAGGGCGTGTCGGGATACGACCTGGCCTCGCTGTTCGTCGGCTCCGAGGGCACGCTCGGCGTGGTCACCGAGGTCACCCTGCGGCTGCGGCCCGCGCGGCGCGACGTCCCGCACACGGTGGTGGGCGCGTTCGACAGCCTGGTGGCCGCGGGCGAGGCGGTCGCGCTCTGCACCCGGCGCGGCCTCGCGCCCGCCGCGCTCGAACTGCTCGACCGCGCCTGCCTCGAAGCCGTCGAGGAGTGGAAGCACCTGGGGCTCGAACCGGACGCGGGGGCGCTGCTGCTCGCGAGGCTCGACGCGCCCGGGCAGGCGGGCGCAGAGGAGGCGCGGGCGGTGGCCCGGGCGTTCACCGAGTCGGGCGCGCGCTGGGCCGAGCGGTCCACGGACGCCGTCGAGGCGGAGGCGCTGTTCGAGGCGCGGCGGCTGGCCTACCCCGCGCTGGAGCGGCTCGGCCCCGTACTCACCGAGGACGTGTGCGTGCCGCGGTCCGCCGTGCCGGCGATGCTGGCCCGCACGGAGGAGATCGGGCGCAGGCACGGGGTGCGGATCGCGACGATCGCGCACGCGGGCGACGGGAATCTGCACCCGCTGCTGATCACCCCGCCGGGCGACGACGCGGCGCGCCGGGCGGCGCAGGCGGCGTTCGACGAGCTGCTCGACCAGGCGGTGGCGCTCGGCGGCACGGTGACGGGCGAGCACGGCGTGGGGCTGCTGAAGCGGGGCGGGATGCGGGCGGAGCTCGGCCCTGAGGTGTGCGCGATGCAGGAGGCGGTGAAGCGTACGCTCGACCCGCTCGGCCTCTTCAACCCCGGCAAGGTGGTGGGGATGCCGGGTTCCTGAGGCAGGGGCTCGCCGCGGCGCGCGGCGCGCGCCGTCGCACGCCGCGGATGCGGGGTTGTAGGACGAACTTCCTTTTCACGCTCCCAGGTTACTTCGCGTTACTCCAGGTGACCGGTGGGCAGTGTTGTGTCCAAGCCGGTGATGTCCGGCTGTTCAGGGACAAAGGGAGAGAAGAGATGCTTCTTCCGGCGGATGACTGGAGCCCGCACGACGGACCGGTCCAAGACGCCTCGGTGCCGCGGTGGATCGCCGACGTGTACGAGGGCGACCAGAACTGACGAAGTGACGCAGTGTCCGCCCTGCGGCGGGCCAGGTTCCCACGGCGTGGCGGCGCGGCTCGGCGGACGGCGTGGACCGCCCGGCGTCCGCGCCCCTCGTCGGCTTCCCCCCTCCTTCGACCGAGAGGCCACGGCCGCCCCATGTGCCCATCCCGTTCCGACGACGCGTTCCGCCCACCCGACACGTACCGGCAGCCGCTCGTGGACACCGTCCACGGCTCGCAGGTACCCGACCCGTACCGCTGGCTCGAATCGGCCGACAGCTCGCGCACCCGCAGCTGGGCGGCGCGGCAGGACGCGCTGTTCGCCGCCCACCGCGCCACCTGGACGGACGGGGAGGCGTGGGGGCGCGCGCTGGCCGACGCCACGGCGCCGTTCCGGATGTCGGCGCCGGTCACCCGGGGCCGGCGTTCCTTCACCGAGCGCCTGCTGCCCGGCCGGGACCAGGCCGTGCTGTGCGCGACCGAGCCCGACGCGTGGGACCAGCCGCGCGAGTACGTGGTCGCCGACCCGGCCGCGGACCTCGGGGGCCGCACGCGCCTCGCGCTGTGGCGGCCCTCGTGGGAGGGCGACCGGGTGGCCTGCCAGTTCGCGCCCGACGGCGGGCACACCACGGTCCTGCTGGTGTACGCGGCGGACGGCAGCGGCCCGCTCGGCGAGCCGGTCCCCGGGCTGCGCCACTCCCCCGTGGCCTGGCTGCCCGGGGCGGCCGCCTTCTACTACGTGTCGGGGTCGGAGTCGGCCGACGACCCGCTGCGCGTGCGGCTGCACCGCATCGGGCGTCCCGCCGCCGAGGACGAGGAGGTGTTCGGGGACACGGTCGGCCGCGCCACGCACTTCGGGCTGACCATCTCGTCCGACGGCACCCGGCTGATCGTCTCGGTGGTGACGGGCGCCGCTTCCGGCAACGACCTGTGGCTCGCCTGGGTCCCCGAGGACGACCCGGCGCGGCCGAGCTGGCACCGGATCGTGAGCGGCTCGCCCCGGGGCGCCCTGGCCTCCGTGCGGCTCCACCCCGACGGCACGGCCCGGATGCACACCGACCACCTGGCGCCGCGCGGGCGCATCCTCGCCTCCGCGGGGCCGCTGACGCCGCGCCACGGGGCCGGCCGGTGGCGCGAGCTGGTGCCCGAGCACCCGAAGGCGGTCCTCGGGGACAGCGCGATGCTGCACCACGTCTCGCTCGCCGCGCCGGTGCTGCTCGTGCTGCGCACCACGGCGGCGGTCAGCAGGCTGACGGTGCACAACGCGACGGACGGCCAGGAGATGGCGGAGGTCCCCCTGCCGGGCACGGGCACGGTCACGGCGCTGCGCGCCGATCCCGCGGGCGGCCCGCGCGCCTGGTTCACCTACTCCGACTTCGGCACGCCGCCCCGCGTGTACTGCTACGACGCGACCACCGGCACGGTCTTCCCGTGGCAGGAGTGGCCGGAGACGCCCGCGCCCGTCGCGCCGGCCGACGCGCCGTCGGGCGACACCGCGTACGCGCCGGCCAACGTGTACACGCCGGTGCAGCTGCCCCGTACGGGCCTGACGACGCGGCAGTTCACGTACTGGGCGAGCGACAGCGTGCCCGTCACCCTCTTCCTGCTCAGCAGGGGCGACGCGGACGACGGGCCGCGTCCGCTGATGATCACGGGATACGGCGGATTCGGCGTGCTCATGAGACCGAGTTACCGGCCGATGGCCTACGCGTGGGCCACCGCGGGCGGGGTGTTCGCCATCGCGTGTGTGCGCGGCGGCGGCGAGGGCGGTCGCGGCTGGCACGAGGCGGGCAGCGGCCCGTTCGGCAGGACGCGCGCCGCCGACGACCTCAACGACGCGGCGGAGTGGCTGATCAGGGAGGGCTGGACGGACCGGACCAGGCTCGCCGCGTTCGGAGGGTCGAACGGCGGTCTGCTGGTGACGGCCGCCGTCACCCGCCGCCCCGACCTGTACGCCGCGGTCGCCGTCAACGGCCCGCTGACGGACATGGTGCGCTACGACCGCTTCGGCCTCGGCAGCACCTGGACCAAGGAGTACGGCACCCCGGAAGGACCGCGCCAGGCGGCCGCCCTGCTGGAGCTCTCCCCGTACCACCGTGTCACGCCCGGCGTCCGCTACCCGGCCACCCTGCTGTGCGGCGCCGCGGGCGACACGCACACGGGCGCCGAGCACGTGCGCAAGATGTGCGCCGCGCTCCAGCACGCGACCGCGGGTCCGCCGGTGCTGATGCGCCGCGACCACGAGGCGCAGCACGGTTCGTCGTCCTCGGCTCTGGAAGCCGACATCCTGACCTTCCTCGCCCACCACACCGGTCTCGCCCCGCAGGGCGCGGTGCCCGAGCAGCGGACCGGCCACGGGCGGGGCAAGCACCGCGGAGCCCCCGCACCGTCGCCCGCGGTGCGGCTGTGGCGCTCCACGACGACGCACCTGCACCCGGACGACTGACGGCAGCCGCCCCGCGGCGCGGCGCTCGCCCGGCGAGACCCGCGCCGCGGCCGTCCGGCCGGGGAGCCCGCGGTGCGGGCGGGCCGCCTAGCTCAGCGCCGCCACGGCGGCCATGCTGTCGAGGGCGCGCAGCGAGTCCGCCCCGGGTTCGGTCGGGAGGTCGAACAGTACGCGGTCCACGCCGAGTTCTGCGTAGGCGGCGACCTCTTCCGGGCGGTGGCCCGCGCCGAAGACCGTCACGGGGACCTCGCGGCCCGCGAGGTCGTTGAGCCGCTTCATCAGCGGGCCGAGTTCCGCGGGCGGCAGCGCGTTGGCGAGCCAGGCGTCGCCGTGCTCCGCCACGCGGGGGAAGGCGCGCTCCCCGCCGCCCACGTACACCGGCGGGTGCGGCGCGCGCACCGGCTTCGGCCAGAGGTAGAGGGGATCGAGGTCGATGAACTCGCCGTGGAACTCGGTGGTCTCCTCGGTCCACAGGGAGCGGATGACGGCGAGGCGCTCGTTGACCAGGCGGCCCCGGGTGGCGGGGTCGGTACCGTGGTTGGCCATCTCCTCGCGGTTCCAGCCGACGCCGACCCCGAGGACGGCCCGTCCGCCGGACACCACGTCGAGCGAGGCGACCTCCTTCGCCGTGTGGATCGGGTCCCGCTGCCCCACCAGGGCGACGCCCGTGCCGACGAGCAGCCGCTCGGTCACCACGGCGGCGGCGGTGAGGGCGACGAACGGGTCGAGGGTGCGGTAGTACTTCGCGGGCAGTGTGCCACCGCCCGGCCAGGGCGAGCGGCGGTCCACCGGGATGTGGGAGTGCTCGGCGATCAGCAGCTGGTCGAAGCCGCGCTCCTCGAGCGCCCTGCCGAGGGCGGCGGGGCCGATGCCCTGGTCGGTGATGAAAGTGGAGATGCCGTACTTCACTGTGGTCCCTTTCGCGTGTCCTTCGGGGTGATCCCTTCCCCGTTGTCCGCCCGCGCAACGGCTCTACGGACATCCGTCACCGCGACGGCCCGCCGGGGGCGGGAACCTCGCACGCACCCCCGTCGTTCACTCTCCGGCCACCTGTCGTTCATCGATTTGGCCGCCTCCGACCCTTCGTCTACAGTCTTGTAGACGAACTTGGCCGACCGGCTCCCCCGCCGGCGCGCCCGTGCGACACCTGTGGAGGAAGCGGCTGATGACCACGCACGCGGCGGTGACCCTCGCCTTCGACGGCTCGGGCATCGACGGCTCCCTCTTCACCGGCGTGACCGACTTCGCCCGGCACACGCCCTCGCTCAACGGGCCCCTCGCGCTGTGGACCAACGCGGGCCTCGGCGTCTTCGCGGTGCTCATGGTGATCGGCTGGTGGAAGGCGCGCAGGCGCGGCGCCCCCGCGATGACGCTCGCGCTCGCCGTCCCGGTGGCGGTCGCGGTCACCTTCGCCGTCGCCGAGGTGTTCAAGAAGCTGATCGCCGAGGTGCGGCCGTGCTACTCGCTGCCGCACGACTACTTCGTCGAGGCGTGCCCGGTGCGCAGCGACTACGCCTTCCCCAGCGGCCACAGCACCACGGCCTTCGCGACGGTGGCCGCGCTGTGGCTGCTCGACCGGCGGCTCGCCTCCGTCGCCACCCTCTTCGCGCTGTTCGAGGGCTTCACGCGGGTCTACGTGGGGGCGCACTACCCGCACGACGTGATCGCGTCGGCCGTGCTGTCCCTGCCGGTCGCGTACGCGGTGAGCAGGCTGTTCGCCCGCGCGGTCGGTCCGCTGGTGGCCCGGCTCAGCACCGGGGCGCTGGCGCCGCTGCTCACGGCGCGCACCCCGGCGCACGCCCGCTGACCAGCCCCCCGGACGGCGGCGCTCCCCTGCGGCAGCCGGATCGCGGTCCGGTGCCGGAGGGGAGCGCGCCGCGCGTCTCAGACGTTGTTCGCGAGGTTCACCACGCCGCTCAGCGGGCCGTTGAAGCGGTCCTGGTCGCCGGGGAAGGTCCCGGAGTCGGCGAACTGCCAGAACGTGTAGAACGGCCAGCCCGCCGGCAGGGTGCCCACGCTTGAGGAGTAGCGCGCGACGAACAGCGGGTCGTCGGCGGAGAACGCGGCCGTGTTGCCGGTGCAGGTGGTCCACCAGTCGGTGGTGGTGTAGATGGTGGGCCAGCGGGTGGTCTTGGCGTGCACCTCGTTCACGAACGACGTGATCCAGCTGACCATGGACGCCTGGCTGAGGCCCCAGCAGGTGGACGACGAGCCGTACTCGATGTCCAGCATCGGCGGGAGGGTCTTGCCGTCCTTCGACCAGCCGCCGCCGTGCGCGACGAAGTAGTCGGCCTGCGCGGCGCCGGTCGAGGTGTTGGGCGTGGCGAAGTGGTAGGCGCCGCGGATGAACCCCGTGTTGTACGAACCGGTGTAGTTCGCGGAGAAGTTCGGGTCGCGGTAGGTGGTGCCCTCGGTCGCCTTCATGTAGGCGAACCGGGCGCCGTTCCCGTACGCGGAGGCCCAGTTGACGGTGCCCTGGTAGTGGCTCACGTCCATGCCGGGGGTCTGGGTGGCGCGCGGTGCGGGTGCGGCGGGCGGCCGGGCGGCTGAGCCCTCGTGGGCCCGTACGGTGGAGCCCATCCAGTCGAGCTCCGGGTTCTGGGCGGCCTGGGCGGTGGGGGCCGCGGGTGCGGGGGCCGCGGCCGCCGTGCCGGGCAGCGCGACGGCCGGTCCGGTGAGGCCCGCGAAGGTGGCAGCGGCGCAGCACAGCGCGCGGCGGACGGATCTGCGGCGGAACATGCGGGCGGGGTCCATCAGTGCCTCCAGAGGTGGGGGGAGGTTCCGGTGCGCTCGCGACGCGCCCAGGGTGCGGGCGTCGCATGGCGAAAGAGTGGCGCGCAGTGGAGGCGGATGTGAAGGGGGGTCGGTGCACGCCGTTGGTCTATACCGGGGAAAGCGGCGGCCACCACGGGGCTGAAAGAAACTTTCAGTCAGGTGGAAGTGGCCCGTAGGTTCCCGACTCCCCTTGTTCGGCGGGCGTTTGCCCGCCGGTGCCGTGGCGCGGCGGCGCGGGGCCCTCTCGTGCCACGGCCGGCGGGAGGCGGCGGGTCAGCTCTCCGCGGGCCCTGTCACCAGCTCGGACCTCCGCGGTCCCGCGCCGTCGGCGGCTGCGCCGTCCCCGGTGCCACGGGCGGGGCGCGGCCAGCGGATCCGCGTGGCGCAGAGGGTGACGACGAGCGCGCACACGGCGACGGCGCCGAGCCCCCACACGAGACTGGTGGAGTTCGCGATGAAGCCGATCACCGGCGGCCCGCCGAGCAGACCCGTCGTGCCCATGGCGGCGACCAGGGTGAGGGCGTCCGAGCCCTGCGCGGCAGCGGCCACGTACACGCAGGGGGTGACGGCCGCGATGCCGATGCCGACGCAGGCGAAGCCGATCAGGGCGGGCACCACCCCGCCGCTGAGCAGGGCGAGCGCGAGCCCCACTCCGGCGAGCGCGCTGCCCGCCCGCACGACGAGCCCGTCGCCCCAGCGGCTGCGCCAGCCGTCGGCGAAGAGGCGCGCGAGCACCATCATGCAGGAGACGACGGCGATGCCCATGGGCGCGAGTTCGGCCGACGCCCTGGCGACGTCCTTGAGGTAGAGCGCCGACCAGTCGTTCATGGCGCCCTCGGTGACGGTGCCGAAGGCCATCGCGCAGCACATCCACAGCGTCATGCGGGTCGGCAGCGTCCACCGGCCGCGCTTCTTGGCCGCCGTGCCCGGGGCCGCCGGCTGTCCCGCGTCCGCTGACGCCTGCTCGGCGGCCGCTGCCTGCTCGGCGGCGGCTGCCGTCCCTTCGTCCGCGAGGCCCGGCCTGGCGACGGCGAGGAGCAGCAGGAGCAGCGCGGCCGCGACGGCGAAGTGCGCGGTGACCGAGGACGTCACGGCGTTCATGCCGGAGGCGAGCAGGGCCGCGCCCAGCGAGCCCGCGCTGAACGTGGCGTGCAGCCTGGCCATCGCGTTGCGCTTGTACCGGACTTCGAGGGCGGCGCCCTGCGCGTTCATGGAGACGTTGAGGCCGCCGACGAGGACGCCGTCGGCGAGCATCACCACGAGCGCGACCGGGTAGTCGGGTGCGGCGGCGAGCGCGAACAGCAGCAGCGCGAGGCCGAGCGCGGACAGCAGCGCGAGCCGCTGCGGGCCGAGGCGCCGCATCAGCCAGGCCACCAGGGGGAAGGAGGCCGCAGCCCCGACCCCGGTGGCCATCAGCAGCAGGCCGACCTCGGCCGTGCTGAGGCCGAGGTGCGCCTTGATCGCCGGGACCCGTGAGGCCCAGGTGGCGTACTGGAAGCCGAGGGAGCTGAACAGTGCGGCGGTGGCGAGCTGTGCCCTTCGGAACGGATCGGTGACGCGGAGCACGCGTATCAGCCCTTCTCGTGGTGGAGCGGGGTGCCCGGCACGCGGGCGGACGCGGCCCGGGGCACCGGGCGCCTCCCCTGCGCGGGTCCGCGGGTGCGTGCGGGGCCGTGCCCCGCGGTGACCGGCCGGCTCATGTAGAGCGCGCCGGGACCGTAGTCGGCGGCAAGCGCGATCTCGGGGTGCGGGGCGAACCCGCGGGCGGCCCAGAAGGTGTCGGAGCCGCCGACGGCGACCAGCGAGATCCGCAGGTAGCCCTGGGCCAGCGCGGTGGCCGCGAGGTGGCCGAACAGGTGCCTGCCCAGGCCGCGTCCGCGCAGGTCGGCCGCGACGACGAGGTCGTGCAGGTGCAGGTTGCTCGACGCGCGCGCCGCCGCGCCGGTGGCCGCGAGCGCCGGATAGGCGGACTCGGGGTAGGGCAGGGCGAGGGCGTACGCGGCGAGGCGCGCCCCCTGGTGGAGGACGAAGCAGGTGGACGGCGAGGCGCGCACCATGGATTCGAGCGGCGCGCGCCCCTCGGAGAGCCCTGAGGGCGCGTAGGCCGCGGCTTCGAGGGCCACGAGGGCGTCCCAGTCGCCGTCGGCGACGTGCCGTATCCGCGGGCCGCGGCCGGGTGCGCTCATCCGCGCGCCACCGCCCCCGGCCCGGCTGCGGCGGGGGCGCCGGGGTCGGGCAGGCAGGTGTACGGCAGGGGCGCGAAGCCGTTGAACCCTTGCGTCATGTAGCTGGTGGCGTAGGCGCCGCTCGACATCACCCACACCGGGTCGCCGCTCGCGAGGGCCTCGGGCACCGCCACCAGGCCGTGCTCGTGCGCGTAGGCGTCGTCGCTGTCGCAGGTGGGGCCGGCGACGACGGCCTGCACGTACGGGCCCTCCGGGTGGGTGGGGAAGACGAGCCGGTACTGGAGCGCGTCCATCTCGTACAGGCCGTTGAACTTCCCGCAGCTCAGGTAGAGCCAGTGTCTTCGCTCGCCGTGCAGGTCCTGACGCACCGTGAGGCGTGCGGTGTGGGCCCGGATGGCGCCCTGGTCGGCGACGAGGTAGCGGCCGGGCTCCACCAGGAACGACAGGGCGCCCTCCGCCTCGTCCCGCAGCCGCTGCATGCCCTCCCTGATGACCGCGAAGATCTTGTCCGTGGGCGGGTCGAGAGGTCTGCCGCGCACGTCCAGGTAGCCGGCTGCGGGCAGTCCGCCGCCGAGGTTGACCTGGTCGGGGCGGATGCCGACGCGGCGCAGCTCTGCGAGTACGTCCCCGATGCGGTCGAGTGCGGACCGCCAGGCCCCCGCGGTCATCTGCTGGGAGCCGACGTGCACGGAGAGCCCCGAGGGGACGAGTCCCGCGTCCCTGGCGTCGGTGAGGACGCGCACGGCGTCGGCCGGGGAGCAGCCGTACTTGTTGCTGAGGCCCCACAGCGCGCCCTCGCCGTCGGTGGCGAGGCGGCAGAACACCCGGGAGCCGGGGGCGTGGGCGGCGATCGCGGCCACGTCCTGGCGGCTGTCGGTGGCGAAGTCCCGGATGCCGAGCCGGTGGGCGTCGGCGATGTTGCGGTCGGACTTGATGGTGTTGCCGTAGTGCACGGCGGCGGCAGGCACCCCGGTGGCGAGGGCCTGTTCGATCTCCCTGGGGCTGGCCGCGTCGAATCCGGCACCGCTGCCGGCGAGGCAGTCGAGCACCTCTTCGACCGGACATGCCTTCATGGCGAACCGGACTGCCACACCCGGGAGTTCGCCGACCAGTGTCTCGTAGCGCCGGCGGATGCCGGCCAGGTCGAAGACGATCCTGTCCTCGGGCGAGGCGGCGAGGGCCGCGCGCAGTGACGCGCTCCCGGGCGTCATCGGCCGCCCCGCTCCCGCAGGGCGCCCGCGCCCGCGAGGCCGAGGGTCCGTGCCGCGTCCACCAGCGGCCCCCAGGCCTCGGCCAGGAGCGCGAAGTCCTCGATGTCGTGGCGTGCCTCGTCCAGCAGCCGCTGCCCGCGCCCGGCCAGCAGGTCGGCGAACTCGGCGTACTTTCCGCCCAGTCGGCGGTAGGACACGTCGAGCGAGGCGAGCCGTTCGACGTTCGGGGTCCGGTCGAGGGCAGCGCTCTCGCGCACCATCTGGGCGATGAGCGGCGCCCGCAGCCGGTGGCGGTCGTCGAGCAGGGCGCCGCCCGCGCGGCCCATCTGCTCGTAGAGGTGGTTGAAGTAGAGCATCGACAGCAGGAACTTGACGAACCTCAGCTGGTACGCGGTGAATCCGGCGCCCGTCCGCCGCTCGGGCGTGTAGAAGTTGACGATGTCGCGGTTGTGCAGGACGCCGGGCAGCCCGGCGTCGTACACGGCGTGCATGAGGAAGTAGTCGCTGCCGATGGTGTCGGTGGCCGGGGGCAGCGGCAGCTGCTCGTGCACACCGTGGAAGCCGATGTTGCACATGTCGATCCGCATCGGGTCGACCACGGTGAGGACCGCGCGGTCCTCGGTGAACGGCTCGGTGCCCGCGCCTCTGAACGACTCGGCCACGAGCGCGCGTTTCTGCTCCGCGCTCCAGTCCCGCGGCGCCCACAGGCTCACCATGTCGGCGTAGACGCCGGGGTCGAGCTCCCGTATCTCCCCGATGTCGACGGAGAGTTCGCCGATGAAGGAGGCACCGGCCAGCGACACGGGACGGTCGGCGAGCGCCGGGTCGAGTGCGTGGGCGGTGGCGTGGCGCGCCGCCTCGCGGGCGGGCAGGCCGAGGGAGGCCAGCTCGTGGTGGATGGGGTGGACGGGCGCGCCGTCCGCTTCCTGGTAGCGGCTGTCGGAGTCCCTGCGGTGCACGCTCTCGCAGCCGAGGGCCGCGGCGATGAGGAACGCCCGGTTGGTGCAGGCCCCGTAGGAGAGCCCCTCGGGGAGCATGAGGGCGAGCATCAGGTCGGGCTTGGACAGCCCCGCGTGGCGGACGGCCCGCAGCAGGAACTCCCGCTGGCGGTCCTCGTCGAGGTGGTGGACGACGACGCCGGGCGTCTTGCCGAGGGCTTCGAGGGCCGCGGCGTGCCGGGCGCGCACGGCGCCGGGCGCGGAGTCGAGGACGAGCAGGTGCACCTCGACGCCGAACCGCTCGGCCGCGTAGGCCGCTTCCCCGTAGACGGCCGAGAGGGTCTCGGCGCACTCCCGGTTGGTGGGGAGGCTCAGGCAGACTCTGCGCATGCCGCGTCCCCGGTGGTGTCGGCGAAGGGCTGGCCGCTCCAGGAGGTGAGGCCGAGCAGCTTGGAGCCGAGGTCCGTCAGTTCGGCGGGGCCGTAGCGCAGCGACTCGTGCCTGACCGGGTCGCCGAGGAGCGTCTTGTTCCACTCGGGGGTGGTCAGGTGGCGCCAGGAGCGCACGCGGGAGCGGCGCAGCTGCTCGTGGGTTTCGAGCGCGGGCATCATCGAGAGGTACTGCACGGCGCGGACGCCGTCGGCCGAGACGTTGGGCGCGACGCCGTGCGCGAGGGCGCCGTTCCAGATGAGCAGGTCGCCCGCTTCGAGGTCGGGGCGTACGACGGGGTACTCGTCGGGGTCGTAGGCGGGCCTGATCGGGTCGCGGTCCTCGGGCTGGCCGACCTTCCAGCGGTCGAAGTCCCGGAACAGCTCGGGGTTGCACTGGAAGCCGCCCTGGTCGGGCTTGGTGTCGTTGAGCGCGATGATGCCCTGCACGCGCTGCGGCACCACGCCGAGCGTGGAGTCGATGTCCCAGTGCAGCCTGATGTCGAAGCCGCGCTCGGTGTGCGGGATGAGGGCGCGGTCACGGGTCTTCACGTTCGGCGGGTTGAGGTTGAGCCGGTCGAGCGTGACCCACAGCTCCTCGCAGTCCCATACGTCGGCGAACGCGTCGTACACGCGCTGGGCCTGCCGGTTGTCCCAGATGAGCTGGTGCTGGTACGCCTCGACGAAGCCGTAGATGTGCAGTTCGCGGTCGAGGTCGGAGCGGTACTCGCGCTCCTCGTACCAGGTCTCGGGGCGTTCGGGGTCGAGGCCCTGGAAGTCCCAGGCGAACTGGAGCAGTTGCTCGGCGACGGCGCGCGGCACCGCCTCCTTGACCACGGTGTAGCCGTAGGTCTGCCAGAACGCGAAGTCCTCCTCGGACAGCACGCGCAGCTTCTGTTCCTTCTTCAGCTCGCGCAGGGGCGTCTGGGCGAGGTAGGTGTCGGCGTCGGCGCTGAAGTAGGGGACGGGGGACGCAGCTCGGTACAGGTGGCGGTCGGATGCCGGCATGCGGTCGCTCCAAGGCTCGTTCTTCTGTCACGGTCACGGATCGGTGCGCCTCCGGGCGCGCGGACGCGGCGGAGGGACCGGTGTGGGGGGACATGCACGGCCGCCGCCTCACACAGCGGTGTCGCGGGACCGGTGGACGGGCCGCGCGGGGGCGGGCCGTCTCGCGGGCGCCGAGGGGCGCCGTCAGGAGGCCGTTGTCGCGACCGGGGCCGCCCGCGGGAGGGGGGAAGGGGGCGCCGGCCGGGTGGGGTTCAGGCGGTTGCGCGGGATCGGGGGTCGGGGGGCACGCACGGCCGGGCCGCGGGAACGGCCGCCGACGGTGTGGTTCTCAGCGGATACAGCACCAGCTTCTCGCCCCTTGCACTTGCCCTTGCGCTTACCGCCCGTCGCCGTACGGGCCATGGACGCTCGGCGCGTCCCAGTGGTGGTGCGCGGCGGACGGAAGGACCGGCGAGGCCGGTTCGCGTCCTGCGCCGCACGCGTCACCCGCGTTCCACCAAAATGGACTAGACCAACTCGCCTGTCAATAGCGGCATCCGGCCGCACCCGGCGCCGTGACGCCTTACCCGGGGGCCGCACGGGGAGTCCACTGCGGGGCCGCAAGGGGGCGCGGCGGGGAGTGGGACGCACCGCCTGCGCCCCCTTGACACCTCGATTGGTACAGGCCAATATCCAATTGGCCTGTACCAATCACACCCGCTCGCTCGGTATGTCCCCGCTCCCCCGGAAGGCCCGGTCGATGACCTCCAGCATGCACACCAAGGACGTGCGCAGGCTCGCGCTCTCCGTTCTCCAGCCGGGTTTCGTGGGCACCGAGGCGCCGGACTGGGTCCTGGGCGCGATCCGCGACGGCCTGTCGTCGGTCGTGCTGTTCACCCGCAACATCGTCTCGCCCCAGCAGGTCGCGCGCCTGACCGCGCAGCTGCGGCAGGAGAACCCCGACCTCGTCATCGCGATCGACGAGGAGGCGGGCGACGTCACGCGCCTCGAATCGGCCACCGGCTCCACCCGGCCGGGCAACTTCGCCCTCGGCGCGGTGGACGACGTCGAGCTCACGGAGTCCGTCGCGCGGGACCTCGGCAGGCAGCTGCACGCGGCCGGCGTCAGCCTCGACTACGCGCCGAGCGTCGACGTGAACTCCAACCCGGACAACCCCATCATCGGCGTGCGGTCCTTCGGCACCGCGCCCGACGTGGTCTCGCGGCACACGGCCGCCTGGGTCCAGGGGCTCCAGTCGGCGGGCGTGGCCGCCTGCGCCAAGCACTTCCCCGGCCACGGCGACGTGGCGGTCGACTCCCACCACGGGCTGCCGAGCTACGACGCCGGCGTGGACGAGATCGCCGAGCAGGCGCTGCCACCGTTCCGCGCCGCGCTCGCCGCGGGCGTGCGCGCCGTGATGAGCGGCCACCTCCTCGTGCCCGCCTACGACCCCGAGTCGCCTGCCACCCTCAGCCGCCGCATCCTGGTCGAACTGCTCCGCAAGGAGCTGGGGTTCGACGGGCTCATCGTCACCGACGCCATCGAGATGGGCGCGGTCACCGGCCTGTACGGCATCGGCGGCGCCACCGTGCGGGCGCTGGCCGCAGGCGCCGACGCGATCTGCGTCGGCGGCGAGAGCGCCGAGGAGTCGACGACCCGGCTCCTCACCGCGTCCGTGGTCGACGCCGTCGCCTCGGGTGAACTGCCGCTCGACCGGCTCGCCGAGGCGAGCGAGCGGGTGCGGGAGTTCGCCGACTGGTCGACCAGGCTCGGCGATGCGGTCCCGGTCGACCCGGTCAGCCGGGACATCGGCTATGTCGCCGCGCGCCGCGCCGTCCGGCTGAGCGGGCCTGCGGCGGACGCCCTGCCGCTCGCGGACGCCCCGCACGTCGTGGAGCTGGTGCCTTCGACCAATCTGGCCATCGGCAAGGAGACGCCGTGGGGCGTCGCCGTGCCGCTGCGCGAGCGCGTCCCCGGCACGACCTTCGTCCGCCTGCACCCGCAGGAACTGGCGAAGGGCCCGGCCGCCCTGCGCGAGTACGGGCTCGCGCCGGCGGCCGGACGCCCCCTGGTGGTGGTCGTACGCGACGCCGCCCGGCACGCCTGGATGGGCAGCGCGCTCGCGGACCTCACGGCGGCACGGCCCGACGCGATCGTGGTGGAGATGGGCCTGCCCGGCGCGGCGACGGCCCCCGGGTCGCTGCACATCTTCACGCACGGCGCCACGGCTGCCTCCGGGGTGGCGGCCGCCGAGGTCCTCGCCGGCTCGCGCCGCACCGCCGACGCGGCACCCCAGGCGTCCGAGGTGCTCGCGGCCCCGCGCGTCTGACACGGCGCCCGGGCCGCCTCATACGGTGAAGCGGTCCGGGTCCGCGGCCTCCCAGTCCGCGGCCCAGTCAGCGGGCGGCTCGTCGAGCAGCCTGCCGGGTTCGAGCCACTCGTACAGCTCCTCGTAGGAGCGCACGGTGTACGGGTCGATCCTGCGGCGCAGCATGTGCGGCCGCAGCTGCGCCGGGTCGGTGACGCCCATGGACGCCATGATCTGGAGGGCGCCGGCGACGGTGGCCTCCTGGAGCCTGCGGACGCGCTCCGTCTTGTCCCCGACGTGCAGGGCCCGCGCCCTGCGGGGGTCCTGGGTGGTGACGCCGGTGGGGCACGTGTTGGTGTGGCAGCGCTGCGCCTGGATGCACCCCACAGCGAACATCATCGCGCGGGCCGCGTTGCCGTAGTCGGCGCCCTGCGCCAGCCGCTTGACCAGGTCGGCGCCGGTGGCGATCTTGCCGCTCGCGCCGATCCTGACGCGGTCCCGCAGCCCCGTGCCGACAAGCGCGTTGTGCACGGTGAGCAGCCCCTCCGTCAGGGGTGTGCCGATGTGGTCGGCGAACTCCAGGGGCGCGGCACCGGTCCCGCCCTCGCCGCCGTCCACGACGATGAAGTCGGGCGCCGTGCCCTCGTCGAGCATCGCCTTGCACACGGCGAGGAACTGCTGCCGCGAGCCGGGGCAGATCTTGAACCCGGTGGGCTTGCCCCCGGCCAGCTCCCGCATCCTGGCGAGGAAGCGGACCAGTTCGCGCGGCGTGGAGAAGACGCGGTGGTACGGCGGCGAGACGACCGTGCGCCCCTCGGGCACGTCCCGTACGCGGGCGATCTCGGCGTTGACCTTGGAGCCGGGCAGCACACCGCCGATGCCGGGCTTGGCGCCCTGCGACAGCTTCAGGGACACGCACTTCACGCTGTCGTGGGCCGCCTTCTGCGCGAACTCCCCCGGGTCGAAGCCGCCGTCGCGGGTGCGGCAGCCGAAGTAGCCGGTGCCGATCTCCCAGACGAGGTCGCCGCCCGGCCTCAGGTGGTACTCGGACAGCCCGCCCTCACCGGTGTCCTGGGCGAAACCCCCGGCCGCCGCACCGCCGCCCAGCGCGAGGACCGCGTTGGCCGAGAGCGAGCCGAAACTCATCGCCGACACGTTGAGCAGCGCCATGTCGTAGGGGCGTGTGCAGTCGGGCCCGCCGATGCGCACCCGCGGCGGTGTCTCGGGCACCGGGCGGGGCGCCATGGAGGGGACGAGGAACTCGTACCCGGTCGCGTAGACGTCGCGCTCCGTGCCGAACGGCTCCTCGGCCGCGGTGCCCTTCGCCCGCTCGTAGACGATGCTGCGGGTGTCGCGGTCGAAGGGGCGGCCGTCGTAGCTGCGCTCCACGAAGTACTGCTGCATCTCGGGGCGGATGCTCTCCAGCAGGTACCTGGCGTGGCCGAGCACCGGGTAGTTGCGCAGCACGGTGTGCCTGCGCTGGAGCAGGTCCCACAGGCCGAGCGCGGCCAGGAGCAGGAGCGGCACGGCGCCGAACGACCACCATGGGGAGACCCCGGCCGCGAGCGCCGCGGCGGCCACCGCCGCACACCACAGGAGAACCACCGAGCCGATACGTGTCACACGGAACGCGTTGCCCGGCGCGGGCGGCCCACACCTGGCGGCGGCCCAAAAATCCCCCAAGGCCCGCGGCAGGCGGGTGCGGGCGGTGTCACACCGGCGACCCGGCGCGGCGCGCCTGACGCCCGCGCCCGCCGGGGCCGTCCTCCCGCGCGGCGGGCAGGGGCGCGGCGGGCCGGGCGCGGTGCCATGCCGCGTCCCGCAGCAGGCGCAGGCCGTTGAGCCCGACGACCACGGTGGAGCCCTCGTGGCCGAGCACCCCGAGCGGCAGCGGCAGCCGGCCGGCGAGGTCCCACGCCACGAGGCCCGCGATGAACACACCGCCGATCACGAGGTTCTGCACGACGAGCCGCCGCGCGCGGCGTGACAGCGCCACCACCGCGGGCACGGTGGCCAGTTCGTCGCGCACGATGACGGCGTCGGCCGTCTCGAGGGCCAGGTCGGAGCCCGCGCGGCCCATCGCGACGCCGACATGGGCGGTGGCGAGCGCGGGCGCGTCGTTGACCCCGTCGCCCACGACCAGCACCCGCGCTCCGCGCGCCGCCTCGTCCCCCACGGCCGCCGCCTTCTGCTGGGGCAGCAGTCCGGCGCGTACGTCGTCGATGCCCACCTCGGCGGCGAGCCGGGCCGCGGCGCGCTCGTTGTCACCGGTCAGCAGCGTCACGCCGGTCCCGGTGAGCACGGCGAGGGCCGCGACGGTGCGGGCGGCGTCCCCGCGCAGCCGGTCGGCGACGCCCAGCACGCCGACGGCCCGCCCGTCGCACCTGACGAGCACGGCGGTGCGCCCGCCCGCCTCGATCTCCGCCACCAGCGGCGCCGCGCCGGAGCGCGGGCCCCGGGCCGCGGGGTGGCGCGCGGGCGCGCCGACCTCGACGGTGCGCCCTCCGACGCGCGCCCTGACGCCGACACCCGGCTCCGAGGCGAAGTCCTCGACGTCGGGCAGGGCGAGGCCGCGCTCCCCCGCGGCCGCGACGACGGCCCGGCCGAGCGGGTGCTCGCTGGGGTGCTCGGCTGCCGCCGCCAGGGCGAGCAGTTCGTCGGCGCCGAGCCCGCAGCCGGGCACCGGGCGCACGTCCGTGACGCGCGGGGTGCCCTCCGTCAGCGTGCCGGTCTTGTCGAGCGCGACCCGGTCCACCTGGCCGAGGCGCTCCATCACCAGCGCCGACTTGACCAGCACGCCGTGGCGCCCGGCGGTGGCGATGGAGGCCAGCAGGGGCGGCATGGTGGCGAGCATCACCGCGCACGGCGACGCGACGATCATGAACGTCATGGCGCGCAGCAGCGCGGTCGTGACCGGGGTGCCGAAGGCGAGCGGGACCAGGAAGACCGCGAGGGTGGCGGCCACCATGCCCAGGGAGTAGCGCTGTTCGACCTTCTCGACGAACAGCTGGGCCGGGGCCTTGGTCGCCGACGCCTCCTCCACCATGGCGACGATCCGGGCGATCACCGAGTCCGCCGGGTCCCTGCCGACCGTCACGCGCAGCGCGCCGGTGCCGTTGAGGGTCCCGGCGAACACCTCGTCACCCGGCCGCTTGGCCACCGGCAGCGGCTCGCCCGTGATGGTGGCCTGGTCGGCCTCGCTCGCCCCGTCGGCGACGTGCCCGTCCGCGCCGATCCGCTCGCCCGGGCGCACCAGGACGGTGTCGCCGACCGCGAGTGCGCCGGTGGGCACCCGCTCCTCCCGCACGGCGCCCGAGGGCGCCGCCACGAGCCGGGTCGCGGTGGCGGGCGCGAGGTCGAGCAGGCCGCGCACGGCGTCCCTGGTACGGGCCGTGGCCAGCGCCTCCAGGGCGCCCGACGTGGCGAAGATGACGATCAGCAGGGCGCCGTCGAGCACCTGGCCGATGGCGGCGGCGCCGAGCGCCGCGACGACCATCAGGAGGTCGACGTCGAGCGTGCGCTCCCGCAGGGCGCGCAGCCCCGCGAGGCCGGGCTCCCATCCCCCGGTGGCGTAGACCGCCACGAACAGCGGCCCCCAGGCCCACGCGGGGGCTCCTGCGAGGTCGAGCGGGAGCGCGGCGAGGAACAGCAGCAGGGCGGCGAGCGCCCACCGCGCCTCGGGCAGGGCGAGCGCGCGGGTGCGGCGGGCCGGCGCGGCGAGGCGGCCCGCGGGGGCGGACGGAAGGGGCGGGGCCTGGGTGGGCGTCATGGCGGAGCGTGCCCTTCGCACGGGAGCGGAGACCGACGGCGCCACCCTAACAGGAATACTTGAACATCCATTCATGGATCTGAGTCCGTAGGATGGGCCCATGGGCCACGGAGCAGCTCCCCAGGACGGCGGTCACGGCGAAGGCGAAGCGCCGCGCACGCGGCTGACGCCGCAGAACGCGCAGCAGGTCGCGACCGCCCTCCAGGCCCTGTCCACGCCCTCGCGGCTGCTGATCCTCGCCCACCTGCGCGAGGGGCCCTGCGCCGCGACGGAGCTCGCGGCCGCGGTCGGCATGGAGCAGAGCGCCTGCTCGCACCAGCTGCGCCTGCTGCGCAACCTCGGCCTGGTCACCGGCACGCGCACCGGCCGCTCCGTCGTGTACGCGCTGCACGACAGCCATGTCGCCGCCCTCCTCGACCAGGCCGTCCACCATGTCGAGCACCTGCGGCTCGGCCTGGTGGACCCGCCGGCGCGTGCGGCAGGCCGCGCGGCCGCCCCGGCCGCGCGCTGATCCCGCCGCGCCCCTTCCGTACGCGACCGCGGCGCGCCGCCGTACGGGTGGCACGGGACACCCCGGGTGCATGAGCGGTGGCCCGCCGGGCACTCGGTGCGGGACCGCACCGCGTCCGACTGGTGAGGAGGGGCTCCGATGCCCGCAGGATCGAACCGCAAGCGTGAGCGGCAGTACGAGCACATCAAGGAGAGCTCGCAGGAGCGCGGCGCCTCCCCGGGGCGTGCGCAGGAGATCGCCGCGCGCACCGTGAACAAGGAGCGCGCGCGCAGCGGCGAGGCCGGCTCCGCGGGCAAGGTGTCCACGCGCGACCCCAAGTCCGCGTCGCAGCGCGGTGGCGAGCGGTCCCACAAGGGCCCGCAGAGCCCCACGAGGGACCAGCTCTACGCCGAGGCGAGGAAGAAGAACGTCGAGGGCCGCTCGTCCATGAACAAGGACCAGCTGCGGCGGGCGCTCGGGCGCTGACCCCCGGCCGGAGCCCGGCCCCGCCCGGACGGGGGCGTTTCACCTCGCGACGGCGGGCTACTCGCGGATCATGGTGCGAATCGGATACACGATGATGACGGAGCAGGCCGGGCCCCGCGAGCTCGTCGGGCACGTGGTGGGCGCCGAGCGTGCCGGGTTCGACTTCTCGGTCACCTCCGACCACTTCTTCCCCTGGCTCACCGAGCAGGGCCACTCGCCGTACGCGTGGAGCGTGCTGGGCGCGGCCGCGCAGGCCACCTCCCGCATCCCGCTGATGACGTATGTGACCTGCCCGACGACGCGCTACCACCCCGCCGTGGTCGCCCAGAAGGCGGCGACGGTCCAGCTGCTTTCCGAGGGCCGCTTCCGCCTCGGCCTCGGCTCGGGCGAGAACCTCAACGAGCATGTCGTCGGGGACGGCTGGCCCGGCGTACGGGAGCGCCAGGAGAAGCTGGCCGAGGCCGTGGAGATCATCAGGCGGCTGTTCGCCGGCGGCTACGTCTCGTACCGCGGCACGCACTTCACCGTCGACAGCGCCAAGCTCTGGGACCTGCCGCAGACCGCGCCCCCGATCGGGATCGCCGTCTCGGGCGAGAGCTCCTGCCGCATCGCGGGCGAACTCGGCGACCTGGTGATCGCCACCGAGCCGAAGCGCGCCCTGCTCGACGCCTTCGACCGGCACGGCGGCGCCGGAAAGCCCAGGGTGGGCCAGGTGCCGGTCTGCTACGACACGGACCGCGACGCCGCCGTGGCGCGGGCGCACGCGCAGTTCCGCTGGTCCGTCGGGCCCTGGCCCGTCAACGCGCAGCTGCCGACGCCCGCGGCGTTCGACGGCGCGACCCAGTACGTCACCCGGGACGACATCGCCGAGGCGATTCCCTGCGGCAGCGACGTGGCGGCGTTCGTGGACGCCGTGCGGGCCTACGCGGACGCGGGCTTCACCGAGGTCGCCCTGGTCCAGATCGGCGGTGACCACCAGGAGCCGTTCCTCGGCTGGGCGGAGAAGGAGCTGCTGCCCGCGCTGCGGGAGCTGTGAGCCGGTCCCGCGTCAAGCCGGTCGTGTCGGAGAAGAGCTACGCGCTCCTCGACGAGAACAAGTACACGTTCGTCGTCGACCCGCGGGCCAAC
>NZ_JBEYWC010000032.1:0-81747 GCF_040704505.1 Streptomyces sp. NPDC047002 | reverse complement strand
GGTCGGCGCCGACCGGTGGCCCTGCGACGTCTCCTACGACCTGGACGACGCGCTGCCGGGCAGCGACGCCGTGCGGGGGCGCCTCCCTCACGTCGTACACGGGCCGCGCGGTGCCGTACGCGCGGGGCGTGCGGCGCGGCGGCGGCGCGCGGCCTACGGCTCGAACTTGTAGCCGAGCCCGCGCACCGTGACCAGGTAGCGCGGGGCGCCCGGGTCCGGCTCGATCTTCGCCCGCAGGCGCTTCACATGGACGTCGAGCGTCTTGGTGTCGCCGACGTAGTCGGCGCCCCACACCCGGTCGATGAGCTGCATACGGGTCAGCACGCGGCCCGCGTTGCGCAGCAGCATCTCCAGCAGGTCGAACTCCTTGAGCGGCAGATCGACCTTGCCGCCCGCCACGGTGACGACGTGCCGGTCGACGTCCATCCGGACCGGCCCCGCCTCCAGGGCTGCCGGGGTGACCTCCTCGGGCTCGCCGCGGCGGCGCAGCACCGCGCGGATGCGGGCCACGAGCTCACGGGAGGAGAAGGGCTTGGTCACGTAGTCGTCGGCCCCTATCTCCAGGCCGACGACCTTGTCGATCTCGCTGTCCTTGGCGGTGACCATGATCACCGGGACATTGGACCTGCCGCGCAACTGGCGGCAGACCTCGGTGCCCGGCAGTCCGGGCAGCATCAGGTCGAGGAGGACGAGGTCGGCGCCGTTGCGCTCGAACTCGTCGAGCCCCGCGGGCCCGGTGGTCGCGATGGCGACCTCGAAGCCCTCCTTGCGGAGCATGTAGGAAAGGGCGTCGCTGAAGGATTCCTCATCCTCGACGACGAGCACTCGGGTCACGGAAGGACCTCCGGGGCAGGAATCACGGTCGGAGTATCCAGCACCAGGCTGCGGGCCGTCCCGCGTGGTTCCGGGCGGCTGGGTTCTGCGGGTGCGCGGCGGGCCGCGAGGTCGCGGCCCCCGCTGACGGCGGCACCGCGGATGTGCTCGGCGGCGCCGCGCGGGTCTGGGTCGGCGGTCGGGGGATGGTCGGGGACGGGGTCCGCACGGCCGTCGGCGGAGGCCTGCCCGCCGGGCGCGGGCGCGTCGTCGCCGGGCGCGGCCTCGCGGGCGCGGGCCCGGGCGGCGGTGCCGCCCGTACTGCCGCCCGCGGCGGGATCCGTCTGCGCGGCGGCCGGGGCCCGGGCGCCGGACGCCTGCGGGCCGGGGGCCGGCTCGTCGGGGCCGGGGGCCGGCTCGTCGGGGCCGGGGGCCGGGGGGTCGTCGAGCGGGGTGCGCCGGGCGTAGCCGGTGTCGAGGTCGTCGTCCTGGTCGGGGGCGTCCTCGCCGTCGCCGGACGCGGAGGCTGCGGGGGACGCCGAGCGGTCGCGGGTGACGCCCGCCTCCGGGAGGCGGAGCGTGAAGGTCGAGCCCTGGCCCTCGGAGCTCCAGACCGTGACGTCGCCGCCGTGCGAGGCGGCGACGTGCTTGACGATCGCGAGGCCGAGGCCCGTACCGCCGGTGGCACGGGAGCGGGCCGGGTCGACGCGGTAGAAGCGCTCGAAGATGCGCTCGCGGTCCTTCTCCGAGATGCCTATGCCCTGGTCGGTGACGGCGATCTCGATCACCGCGCCGCTCGCCGCAGCCGTGCGCGAGACGGCGATGCCGACGCGGGTGCGGGCCGGGGAGTAGTTGACGGCGTTCTCCACGAGGTTGCCGAGGGCGGCGGCCAGCTGGCCGCGGTTGCCCCAGACGAAGAGGTCGACGTCGCCGCCCGCGGCCATCGTGATCTGCTTCGTGGACGCGGGGTGCCGCGACCTGTCGATGGCCTCGGCGACCAGCTCGTCGACCCGGACGGGCTCGGCGTCCTCCAGCGGGTCGTCGTTCTGCACCCGGGAGAGGTCGATGAGCTCCTGCACGAGGTTGGTGAGCCGGGTCGCCTCGATCTGCATGCGCCCGGCGAAGCGGTCCACGGCCTCGGGGTCGTCGGAGGCGTCCATGACGGCCTCGGAGAGCAGTGAGAGCGCGCCGACCGGGGTCTTGAGCTCATGGCTGACGTTCGCCACGAAGTCGCGCCGTACCGCCTCGATGCGGCGGGCCTCCGTCAGGTCCTCCACCAGCAGCAGCACCAGGCGGGAGCCGAGCGGCGCGACGCGGGCGGAGACCGCGAGCGCCTCGCCGCGCCCCGTGCCCCTGCGGGGCAGGTCCAGCTCGATCTGCCGTATCTCGCCGTCCCTGCGGGTGTCGCGCGCCATGTGCAGCATCGGCTCGACGGCCAGCTTGCCGCCCCTGACCAGGCCGAGCGCATACGCGGCCGAGCTGGCCTTGACGACGGCGTCGCTCTCGTCGAGCACGACGGCCGAGGAGCGCAGGACCGAGAGGACCGTGTCGACACCGGGCGGCAGCACGGCGTCCGTGTGCAGCGAGGTGCGCGTGGGCCGGTGCTGGTCGCGCTCGCTCCAGCGGAATGCCAGCATGGCGATCACGCCGGTGCACACGCCGGCGATCGCTGCCAATGCGGCGACCGCCGCGTTCACGTCCATGCATTCACATTAAGCGGGCGCACCGACACTCTCCCAGCCGTCCGAGTGCCTGCTCGAACACTCGTCGCCCAGAGTTCACCGAGGGGACAGGGCCGGTTCACTTGGGCGGGAGGCCCCGGACGCGTGTTCCGGCCACCGTGGGAGCGTGGGGGGCGAGCGCCTTCCCGCCCGCCATTTTGACCAGGAACGTCAAGCGCGGGAGCGCTGGAGAGGGACACACCCATGCGGGACGCGTACCACGAGGAACTGGACTCGATCAGCGACGACCTCGTCGCCATGGCCCGGCAGGTCGGGTCCGCCATCGGGCGTGCCACGACCTCCATGCTCGACGCCGACCTGAAGCTCGCGGAGAGCGTCATCGCCGCCGACGCGAAGGTCGACCAGACCCAGCACGACCTGGAGGCGCGCGCCATCGCGCTCCTCGCGCAGCAGCAGCCGGTGGCGACGGACCTCAGGATCGTCGTCACGTCCCTGCGGATGAGCGCCGACCTGGAGCGCGCGGGCGACCTCGCGCAGCACGTGGCGAAGCTGACCCGGCTGCGCTACCCGGAGTCGCCGGTCCCGCAGGATTTGCAGGCGACGCTGCTCGAAATGGGGCAGCTCGCCCAGCGGCTGATGGCGAAGGCCGCCGAGGTGATCATCACCAAGGACATCGACCTGGCCATGCAGCTGGAACAGGACGACGACGAGATGGACCTGCTGCACCGCACGCTGTTCCAGCACCTGATGGACGACCGCTGGAAGCACGGCATCGAGACCGCCGTCGACGTGACGCTGCTCGGCCGCTACTACGAGCGCTTCGCCGACCACGCGGTCTCCGTCGCCAAGCGCGTGGTGTACCTGGTGACGGGCGAGCACGCGGACGAGATCCAGCCGGACAGCGTCTGAGGCGCGGGCGCGGGGCGCTGGGCCGCCGACCGCTGGGCCGCACCGGTCGGGCCGCCCGCGCAGGTCGGGCCGCTCCGGCCCCGCGCGTCACAGGGGCCGCGCCGGTCGCGCAGGCCGCGCCGGTCCCAGGGGCCACAGGCCGCGGCCCGTGCGCCGGTGGTGCGCCGCCGATGCGCCGGTGCCGCGCCGTTGCCGCGCGGCCCGGCGCCGTCGTCCCATGGAAGACGGACTGTGCACCCTCACGCCGCCGGGGCCCGGCCCCGGGCCCCGGCACCACTGGAGGAGAGACCCATGGCCGAATCTTCCGCACCCGCCGCCGCGAGGACCACGGCGAAGGCCGGTGCCGACGCGCCACGCCCCGCCGCTGCCGCCCGCCCGCACCTGCCGGTGCTCGGAGCCTGCGGCTGCGGCTCGGGCTGCGGCTGCGGCTGCCAGTCGGGCGGCGCCTGCCAGTGCGGCGGGGGCTGCTGAGGGGCGCGTACCCCCTGCCCCTTGCCTGAGGGCCCGACGGCCCGATGACGTGACGGCCTGAGGCCTGCCGGCCCTCACGCCCGTACGGGACCCGGCCCGCTCGGCGCGGCTGGGGCGCGCCCCTTCACGCGGTGCCGCCGGGCGGAGGGAGCGGCTCCGCTCAACGCGGCCGCGTCGCGAGCCCCGTCGCGCACGCCGTGAGCAGGGTGTCGAGGCGCGGAGCGAAGTCCAGCGCCGCGTGGCCCCAGTCGGGCACCTCCTCGTACAGCTTCGCGAGAGTCGGAGTGGGGTGGGACACCTGCCAGAGCCCTGCGGAGAGCACGACAGCGGCCGCGAGCAGGTGCACGATCTGCCCGGCGGCCAGGGTGCTCGCACGGTCGAGCGCCGTCGCGATCGCGTCGTGGGCCGCCGTGGCGTTGGTCTTGTAGCGGCGCGCCCGCTCGATGTCGACATCGCCTTCGAGGTGCAGCGGGACGTGGGTCAGCAGGTCGCAGAAGACCGGCAGCCCGATCAGGGTGGAGCTGACCACGGTCGCGGTCTGCGCGGGCGTCAGGCCGGTGCGGTGGCCGAGTTCGTCGGCGACCGCGTCGCGCCACTGGCCCCAGCCGCGCTCCGCGAGTTCGAGGAGGAGGTCCTCCTTCTTGGTGTAGTACCGCCGCACGCCGGTGCGGTGCAGGCCCGCCCGCTCGGTGACCTCGGCGAGCGTCACGTACCGCACACCGCCCCGTTCGAGCGCGACGGCCTCCGCCGCCTGGAGCAGATCGTCCGCGCGGCGCGCCTTGTCCTCGGCTGATCGGGCCCTCTGACGCATGCCAGAAGAATAACGCACCCCATGATGCGCTTTCCGGCTCCCCGTAGTACGGTCGCATTAACGCATCTTGAGGTGCGTTATCTCGGAAGGGGCACATCCCATGGAAGCCGTGCAGGTCAGCCGCTTCGGCGACCCCCGTGTGCTCGCGCTCGCCGACATACCCGAACCCGTACCGGGGCCCGGGCAGGTCGCCGTCGACGTGAGTCACGCGGCCGTCGGGCTCGTCGACGTCTTCATCCGGCAGGGGCTCTACAAGGACCGCGACGGGCTGCCGCAGCCGCCCTACGTGCCCGGCCTCGAAGTCGCCGGGACGGTCAGGGCGCTCGGCGAAGGCGTCACCGGCCTCGCCGTCGGGGAGCGGGTGGTGACGCTGGCGGCCGACGGGACGGGCGGGTACGCGCCGGTGTACGTGGCCGACAGGACCCGGGTCTTCTCCACCGAGGGCCACGCCATCGACCCCGCGCTCGCCGTCGCCGTCCTGCCCAACGCTCTGATGGCCCACGTCGCCCTCACCCGCGCCGCCCGCCTCGCGCCGGGCGAGAGCGTCCTCGTGCACGGCGCGCTCGGCGCGTTCGGGGCCGTCTTCCCCGGCATCGCACGGCAGTTGGGCGCGTCGCGGATCGTCGGTACGGTCCGTGCCGGGCGGCTGGCCGCCGCCGCTGCCACCCGGCTGCCGTACGACGCCGTCGTCGACTCCGCCCTGCTGCCCGAGGCCCTCGCGGGCGAGAAGTTCGACGTGGTCGTCGACCCGGTGGGCGGCGCGGTCCGCGCGCGGAGCCTCGACCTGCTCGCGCCCTCGGGCCGCCTCCTGCTGGTCGGCAACGCGAGCGGCGACTGGAGCGGGACCGCGGGACTCGACGGCAACGCGCTCTGGTACGGGAACCTCACGGTCACCGGCTTCAACGCGGGCGCCTACCTGCCCGCGCACCCCGATGCCGTACCCCCCGCGGCCGCCGCCGCCCTCACGGCCGCCGCCGCGGGCGTGCTCGACGTCGAGCTCGACACCTTCCCGCTCGCCGAGGCCGCCGCCGCCCACGAGCGCCTGGAGAACCACACGGCGAGCGGCCGTATCGTCCTCACGGTATGAGAGGCGAGGGCGGGCCTGACTGCGCTCCGGAGGCGCAGGCCATGCCCCGGGTCCGCGCCCCTGCGCGCGGGCGGGCACCGGTGCAAGCGGGGCCGAACGGGTCCGGATGACCTGCCTCAGGGCGGCAAGGGCGGCCACCAGCGTGCAACCGCAAGACAGTTGAGATGGCATTCCGCCCGCAGTGTCGGTCAGTCGCCGGCACACGGCAGGTACCTGCCGACCGTCTCCCTGCCGATGCACGGCGCCCCCGCTCTGCGCCAACCCAGGTGCGCCCAAAGGCACATGACGGGGGCGCCCCCTTGAACCTCACAGCGAGCACGGGCGGGAGGAGGCAGTCTGCGGCACGCCGCATCGCGGCCCGCGACAGCACCCGCGCGACCGCGTACAAGGCCCGCGCGTCTGCACCTGCCGCGCAGCCCCGGACCACGGCTCCTACCGCGACAGGACGGGCGAGTGCCGGCAGTCCACACCAAGCCGTCGGGCCGAGCGCGGGCGCTTCTCGCTATCGGAATCTTCCATCACCTCAATAATAAGAAGCCGACAAGGCACCGACTAACGACTCCCACTGGGCAACCAAAGACCTATAGAAGTCCAGCACCTTGCATGTGTACTCAAGGCAGAAATAGCCAGGCAGGTGCCTCTCAGTAGTTACCGCCATAGACACGACTACCGCGATAAGCGGCGCTCAGCATAGGAGTCAACTCAGACGTAACTCGTGACTCGTACCCACGAGTTACCAGTGGATAAGCCATAGACGCCATGGACACGTCATCAACTTCTGACATTCACCGGGCAGTCGACGGCGCCATTCCGGGAGACGCTTGCCAGGCATTTCCGTGGCCCGTACCAGGCATTTTGGTGGGCCGCCCGACGAAGGCTATTCTCTTGCACGCGGAAGGGCCGTTCTCGGTTCAGGAGAACGGCCCTGGTCTCCGCTGTTGTCCGACGTAGACAGACATGGAGAAAAGTATGCTCTCACGAGTCGGCTTGATCATCTGCATCAGGGGGCGCGGACTCCCCTTCTACTGGATCGCCGTCGGCGGTCTCACGGTCGGCTCGTATGCTCATGTACCCCCGTGGAGCACTCTCCTCGGTGCCGCCCTGGTAGCGCTTGAGGTCAAGGCGCGCCGGGCGCGTTACTGAGAGCCACAGGGGGCCGGGGACGGCGAAGGCCCCCTGGTCGCGGGTGGGGTGCGGGGCAGGGGGCCTGGGGGTGGGGGCGGTTACTTCTTCTTGCCCTGGTTCTTCACGGCTTCGATGGCGGCGGCCGCTGCGGCCGGGTCGAGGTAGGTGCCGCCGGGGGTGACCGGGTGGAAGTCGGCGTCGAGGTCGTAGACCAGGGGGATGCCGGTGGGGATGTTGAGGGCGGCGATGTCCTCGTCGGAGATGTTGTCGAGGTGCTTGACGAGGGCGCGGAGGCTGTTGCCGTGGGCGGCGACGAGGACCGTGCGGCCCGCGAGAAGGTCGGGGACGATCGAGTCGTACCAGTACGGCAGCATGCGGACGACGACGTCCTTGAGGCACTCGGTGCGGGGGCGCAGCTCGCTGGGGATCGTCGCGTAGCGCGGGTCGTCGCTCTGGGAGAACTCTGCGCCGTCCTCAAGGGCCGGCGGCGGGGTGTCGTACGAGCGGCGCCACAGCATGAACTGCTCCTCGCCGAACTCGGCGAGCGTCTGGGCCTTGTCCTTGCCCTGGAGGGCGCCGTAGTGGCGCTCGTTGAGGCGCCAGGACCGCTGCACCGGCAGCCAGAGGCGGTCCATGGCCTCCAGCGCGAGCTGCGAGGTGCGGATGGCGCGCTTCAGCACGGAGGTGTGGAGGATGTCGGGGGTCAGGCCGGCGTCCTTGATCAGCTCGCCGCCACGGATCGCCTCCTTCTCGCCCTTGGCGTTGAGGTTGACGTCCACCCAGCCGGTGAACAGGTTCTTCTCGTTCCACTCGCTCTCGCCGTGGCGGAGGAGGATCAGCTTGTACGGTGCGTCGGCCATGGGGCCGAGCCTAATGGACGGCCTCCGGCGCATTCCGGGGTGCCTGACCACCGGGCGGCCGGGGCCGCGGCCGGGCACGGCCGGCGGCGGGCCGGTAAAAGGCTGGCGGTGGAGGGACCGGCGTACGTAATCTGCGCATGCGCTGCGTGACACTTACCTGCGGCGCGTACGCCGCGCACTCCCCGGGGGGACCTCCATGCCGCTCGCCCTGTCCACCTCCGGCGCAGGGCGCGCGGTCCGGGAGAGCGTCGCCGGGCTGCCGCGCGCCTTCTGGTGGCTGTGGACCAGCACGCTGGTCAACCGGCTCGGCGCGTTCGTCGCGACGTTCATGGCGCTCTACCTGACCGTGGAGCGCGGGTACTCCGCCTCGTACGCGGGTCTCGTCGCCTCCCTCTACGGGCTCGGCGGCGTGGTGGCCTCGCTGGGCGGCGGCGTGCTCGCCGACCGGCTCGGCAGGCGGCCCACGATGCTGATCGCGCAGTGCTCGACGGCCGCGTCCGTCGCGCTGCTCGGCCTGGTGCACAGCCCGGTGGCCATCGCGGCCGTCGCGGTCGCCGTCGGCATGGCGTCAAGCGCCTCGCGCCCCGCCGTGCAGGCGATGCTGGCCGACATCGTCAGGCCCGAGGACCGGGTGCGGGCCTTCTCCCTCAACTACTGGGCGATCAACCTGGGCTTCGCGGTGTCGTCGGCGCTCGCCGGGTTCGTCGCCCAGTACAGCTACCGCGCGGGGTTCTTCGGCGAGGCGGCCATGACCCTGGCCTGCGCGGTCGTGGTGTTCGTGAAGCTGCAGGAGTCGCGGCCCGCCGCCGGGGCCGACCGGGGCCGGGGCGGGGAGGGCGAGCGTACGGGCGGGGCAGGCGCGCCGCGGGTCAGCATGCTGACGGTGGTCCGCGACGGCCGGTTCATGAGCGTGGTCGGGCTGTCCTTCGTCGTCGCGCTGATCTTCCAGCAGAGCTCGGTCGGCCTGCCGGTCGCGATGAGCGAGGCGGGCTTCGGCAGCGCGGACTTCGGCATCGCGGCCGCGGCGAACGGGCTGCTGATCGTCGCGCTCCAGATCCCCGTGACCCGCCTCATCCAGCACCGCGACCCGCGCCGCCTGCTGATCGTGTCGTCGCTGCTCGCGGGGTACGGCTTCGGGCTGACGGTGTTCGCCGGATCGCTCGCGGTGTACGTGCTGACGGTCTGTGTGTGGACGCTCGCAGAGGCCGTCAACGCGCCGACGCAGAGCGGGCTCGTCGTGCGCCTCTCCCCCGCGCACGGCCGCGGCCGCTACCAGGGCATGTACTCCCTGTCCTGGTCCGTCGCCGCGCTCGCGGCCCCGGTGATGTCCGGGACCGTGCTCGACCACCTGGGCGCCCGGTGGCTGTGGGGCGGCTGCGCGGTCCTCGGCACGGCGGCCGCGCTCGGGTACGGGCTGCTGATGCGCGGGCTCGGCCCCGCGTCCGCCGGTGCGGGGGCTTCCGGTGCGGAAGCTTCCGGCGCGGGGGCCGCCGATGCAGCGGCCGCCGGTACAGCCGCCTCCGGTACGGAGGCCGCCCGTACGGAGGCGCCCGGCGCCCCGACCACCGGTGCGCCGGTCGCGGAGGGCGCGGGTACGCCGCCCGCCTGACGACGAGCCGGCCAGGGCAGGCCCGCCTCAGTACACCAGCGCCCGCGCACCCTCCCCCATGACCTCGCTGACGAAGACCTGCGCGCCCGCGATGCGCACGCCGTCGATGACGTCGGCCTCGGTGATGTCGCGGCGAGCGGCGCACTGGGTGCACAGGGTGATCAGGCCGGTGGCACGCACCGACTCGATCAGGTCGGGCAGCGGCGCGGCGTGCGGCAGCTCGAACTCGGCGGCGCGGCCGGGCAGCGCGAACCACGCGGACTCCCCGGTGAGCCACAGCGACACCTCGACGCCGCTGGCCGCGGCGACCGCCGCGACCGTGAACGCCTGGGAGCAGCGCTCGGGGGCGTCAGCGCCCGCCGTCACCTTGATCACGAGCTTCTGCGCCGCCTGCGCGTCCGATTCCATGGCCGCACTGTAACCACCCGGCGCGGGCGGCCGCCCCCGTGCGAGGGCCTCGGGAGGAGCGCCGCGGCACCACCCATTAGGCTGGGGTCCGGCCCTGGGGCCACCACCGTCGTTCCGCTCATCCGAGGAGCACCCCGTGCTTGAGGACTTCTTCACCTCTCTGCTGGTCCTGGTCTGCGTCGGCGTGCTCGCGTTCGCCGTGCTGACCGTCAAGAAGCTCTACCAGGGCCAGCGCTGAGGCCGCGGCCTCCAGGCCCGCAGGCACGGTACGCACGCCCCCGAGGAACGCTGAGTCGCTCATGATCGAGATCCCGTCCGACCTCCACCCGGACCTCGTCCCCCTCGCCTTTCTGCTCGGCCGCTGGGAAGGCGCGGGCGTCTTCGACTTCCCCGGCGACCAGAAGGCCAACTTCGGCCAGGAGGCGGTCTTCACCCACGACGGCCGGGACTTCATCGAGTACGTCTCGCACACGTGGGCGCTGGACTCCGAGGGCAGGAAGGTCCGCCCGATCGAGACCGAGTCGGGCTTCTGGCGGATCGGCAAGGACCGCAAGGTCGAGGTCGTGATGGTCCGCGACCAGGGCGTCGTCGAGGTCTGGTACGGCGAGCTCGCCGACCAGAAGCCGCAGATTGACCTCGCGACCGACGCCGTCGCGCGCACCGCGTCCTCCGGCCCCTACAGCGGCGGCAAGCGCCTGTACGGGTATGTGAAGGGCGACCTGATGTGGGTCGGCGAGAAGTCGACGCCCGAGGTGCCGCTGCGGCCCTATATGTCGGCCCAGCTGAAGAAGGTCTCCTCCGCGGTCGCGGTCACCCCCGAGCAGGTCGAGGACTGGGCCAAGGACCTCGGTGACCTGCCGGACGACGGCATCGCCTTCTTCAAGTAGGCGGCCGGCCCGGCAAGAGGCGGGCTCCGCGGGCGTCCCGTACCCCGCGGCCGGTCCTACACTGGGTGCGTGGTGAGCACCGACTGGAAAAGCGATCTCCGCCGGCGCGGCTACCGGCTGACTCCGCAGCGGCAGCTCGTGCTCGAAGCCGTGGACGCGCTGGAGCACGCGACGCCCGAGGACATCCTCTGCGAAGTGCGCAAGACCGCGTCGGGCGTGAACATCTCCACCGTGTACCGGACCCTCGAACTGCTTGAGGAGCTGGGCCTCGTCTCGCACGCCCACATCGGGCACGGCGCTCCCAAGTACCACCTCGCGGGCCGCGACCACCACATCCACCTGGTCTGCCGCGACTGCCAGAGCGTGATCGAGACGGATGTCGAGGTCGCCGCGGACTTCGCGGCCGAGCTCCAGGAGAGCTTCGGCTTCACCACGGACATGCGGCACTTCGCGATCTTCGGCCGGTGCGCCGACTGCACCGCGATCAGGGCGGCACGCGGCACCGAGGACGGTGCGGCGGCGTCGTAGGCTGAAACGTATGGAGCCTTCCACGCCCGCAGCGGCCGCCGGCACCCCCGGCGCGCGCGCCGCCGCCTCCCCCGAGCCGCCGCAGTCCCCCGCAGCGCCCGCGAGCCCCCTGCTCGCCACCCCGGGCGCGGTCGCGGGCGAAGGGCCTGACGAGGGTGTCGCCGCGCACTACGGCGACCTCTTCCGCGAGCAGCGCGCCCTCGCCGACGGCAGCGGCCTCGTCGACCTGTCGCACCGCGGCGTCGTCACCGTCACCGGCGACGACCGGCTCGCCTGGCTGCACCTGCTGCTCACGCAGCACGTGAGCGAGCTGCCCGCGCACCGCGCCACCGAGGCGCTGGTGCTCTCCGCGCACGGCCATGTCGAGCACGCGCTCTACCTGGTCGACGACTCCACCACGACCTGGGCGCACGTCGAGCCCGGGACACAGGGCGAGCTGGTCGCGTACCTGGAGTCGATGAAGTTCTTCTACCGCGTCGAGGTCGCCGACCGCACCGCGGACACCGCGGTCGTGCACCTGCCCGCGGGCTCGATCGCCGAGGTGCCGGAAGGGGTGGCCGTACGGGAGACCCCGTACGGGCGCGACCTGTTCCTGCCGCGCGCCGACCTCGCGGAGTACGCGCGCGGGCACGGCCCGCTCGCCGGGCTCCTCGCGTACGAGGCGCTGCGGGTGGAGGACCACAGGCCGCGGCTCGGCTTCGAGACCGACCACAGGACCATCCCGCACGAGGTCGGCTGGATCGAGACCGCGGTGCACCTGGAGAAGGGCTGCTACCGGGGCCAGGAGACCGTGGCGCGGGTGCAGAACCTCGGGAAGCCGCCGCGCCGCCTCGTCTTCCTGCACCTCGACGGCAGCGAGGTGCACCTGCCGGGGCACGGGACGCCGGTGCGGCTCGCGCCGGGGCCCGACGGCGCGGAGGGCCGGCAGGTCGGGTTCCTGACGACGTCCGCGCGCCACCACGAGCTGGGTCCGATCGCGCTCGCGCTGGTGAAGCGGAACGTGCCGGTGGACGCGCCGCTGGTGGCGGGGGACACGGCCGCGGCGCAGGAGACGGTCGTCGAGCCGTAGGGCCTCTCGTTTGGATCATGGCGGGCTCGCGTGCCCCGGTCCCTGATCCGCCCTGACCCAAACGAAAGACCCTGGGCGCTCGCGCGCGCCTCACATGTCGAGCAGCACCGTGAAGGGGCCGTCGTTCGTCAGCGAGACCCGCATGTGCGCGCCGAAGCTGCCGGTGTGCACGGTCGCGCCCAGCGCCCGCAGCCGGGCGACGACCTCGTCGACCAGGGGCTCGGCGACCGGTCCTGGGGCGGCCGCGTTCCAGGTGGGGCGGCGGCCCTTGCGCGCGTCCCCGTAGAGGGTGAACTGCGAGACCACCAGCAGCGGGGCGCCCGTCTCCGAGCAGGAGCGCTCCCCGTCGAGCAGCCGGATCGACCAGAGCTTCGCGGCCAGCCGGGCCGCCGTCTCCGCCGTGTCGTCATGGGTCACGCCGACCAGGACGCACAGCCCCTCGCCCGTGATCTCCCCGACCTTCTCCGTCCCCGCATCGGACACCACGGACACGCTCGCACCGTCGACTCGCTGCACCACCGCTCGCATGGGGACCAACCTATCGGGGGCCGAACGGGTGCAGATCGCCCGCATGCCCGGCGCCAGGAGTGGCACCATGCAGAAAGGCGGTCGCGTACGGCGCCGGTGGGGCGACGGTACGTGACCGGTCGAGGGACGGGGGGTCCCGCATGGGGGTGTCCCCCGGGGCTGAGTGAGGGGCAGCACGCGCGATGAGCACAAGTGGAGCCGGCCAGGCCGGGCAGTCCGGGCCGGCCGGGCACCCGCACGGCCCCGTACCCGCCGCCCGTACGACGACGGGCACGGGGCACGGGGCGGGCGGCGGCAGCGGCGGGCCCGCCGCGGACCCGGTGGGCCGCACAGGGCCCGCGGATCCCACGGGTCCCGCAGGCCCGGCGGACCCCGCAGCACCCGGAGCACCCGGAGCACCCGGAATCCACTCAGACCCCGCAGACCTCGACGACGCCGGGGCCGCAGAACCGGTGCTGCCGGGGCAGCGCCCCTACGACTTCGCGATCCTCGGGCTGCCCGAGCTGCGCGCGCTGCGGCGCGACTCGCAGCGCGACGAGGCGGACCTGAGCTATCTGCGGCGGCTTCTCCAGGGGCGCATCGACATCCTGCGGGACGAGCTGTCCCGCCGTACGGGACCCGCCGCGCCCCCCGGGCAGGGCAGGACCGCCGGGGCCCGGGGGCGGGTCGAGCCGGCGGCCGTGGGCGCGGCGAGCGCGGGGGCGGCCTCGGGCGGCGCCGCGACCTCCATGGTGGTCAGGCTGGCCGGGATCCTCTCCGACCCGCCGTCCGCGCACCGCAGCTCGGCCCGGCACGTCACGCTCTCGACGCCGCGCGGCGCCGAGGGCAGGCGGCTGGCGGCCGAGACGCTCGCCGAGGTCGAGCTCTCCGACCTGGCCGCCCGCACGGACGACGAACTGCTCGCCGCCCTGCGCAGGCTCGTCCGCAACGAGCGGCAGATCTCCCGCCGCCGCCACCGGCTGCAGCGCACCGTGGACGGGTGCAGCGCCGAGATCGCCCGCAGGTACCGTGAAGGGGAAGCGCAGGTGGACGACCTGCTCACCTGAGTGGCGGCGCGCGCCGCGCGGTGACGGCGCGGCTCACGAGGCCCGCCGCCCCGCGCCGGGCGCGCCTCGACGTGGAAAGGCCGACGAGATGACACACGCCCCCGCAGCCGCGGCGACCCCCGCGACCGCCCCCGCCCCGCCGGTCCTCGCCGAGGTCGTACGGTCCGGGTTCGTGGAGGGCCACCACCGGGGTTCGCTGGTGCTGCTCGGGGTGGACGGCGGCGTCGGGCTCGCGCTCGGGGCGCCGGACGTGCCGGTGTTCCCGCGGTCGAGCAACAAGCCGATGCAGGCGGCAGCCGTGCTGCGGGCCGGCCTCGCGCTGGAGGGCGAGCGGCTCGCGCTCGCCGCGGCGAGCCACTCGGGCGAGGACTTCCACCTGGAGCTCGTACGGACCATGCTCGCGGAGCACGGCCTCACCGAGGACGACCTCAGCACCCCGCCCGACCTGCCCGTCGACACGACCGAGGCGCAGGCGTACCTGGCGTCGGGCCGGGCGCCCAGCAAGATCGCGATGAACTGCTCGGGCAAGCACACCGCGATGCTCGCCGCCTGCCTGCACAACGGCTGGCCCACCGACTCGTACCTGGACCCCGGGCACCCGCTCCAGCGGCTCGTGCGCACGGTGGTCGAGGAGGCGGCGGGCGAGGAGGTCGCGGCGGTCGGCACGGACGGCTGCGGCGCTCCCCTGATGGCGATCAGCCTCACGGGCCTCGCGCGCGCCTTCCGGCACTTCGTGCTCGCCGCCCCCGGCACGCCCGAGCGCCGCGTCGCCGACGCGATGCGCGCCCACCCGGAGTACGTCGCGGGCACCAGGCGCGCCGACACCTGGCTGATGGCGGGCGTGCAGGGGACGCTGTCGAAGACGGGGGCCGAGGCCGTGCAGGCGGTCGCGCTGGCGGACGGCAGGGCGCTCGCCCTCAAGATCGACGACGGCAACGCGCGCGCGGTGGGCCCCGTCATGGCGCGGGCGCTCGACCTGCTCGGCGTCGAGGAGGCGGACGTCGTCGCGCGGATCGGCCGGGTGCCGGTGCTCGGCGGCGGCGCGGAGGTCGGCGAGGTGCGCGCGGTCTTCTGAGGCGCGGCCCTGGCGGCGCGCGGGCGTGCCCTTATCGGGGTGCGGGGCGGGAGGCGCAGCGCATAGCGTGGCGGGATGAGCGTCGAGGTTCGTACCGTCACCGAGGCCGAGTTCGCCGACTGGCAGCGCGCCGTGCACACCGGCTTCCTCAATGCCGCCCCCGTGCCGCCCGAGGTGGTCGAGGCCCGGCTGGCGCAGGCGGACCTCACCCGTACGCAGGGCGCGTTCGACGGGGACCGGTGCGTGGCGACGTACCGTTCCTTCCGGCAGGAGCTGACGGTGCCGGGCGGCGCGGCCGTGGCGGTAGACGCGGTCTCCGGCGTCACGGTCACGGCGAGCCACCGCGGCCGGGGGCTGCTCAAGCAGATGATCACCCGGGACCTGGCCGCGGCCAGGGAGCGCGGCGAGGTGCTCGCCGACCTGGTCGCGGCCGAGCACCGGATCTACGGCAGGTTCGGCTTCGGCCGGGCCACCCGCACCGCCTCCTGGACCATCGACGTGCCGCGCACCGGCCTCGACCCGCGCCGCTGGGCGCCGCACGAGGAGGGCGCGAGGATCGACCTGGTCGACGGCGCCGAAGTGCGCAAGCTCGGGCCCGCGTTCCACGACAGATGGCGGGTGCTCCAGCCGGGCGCCATCGACCTGGACGAGCGCTGGTGGCGCGTCAGCACCGGGGCCGAGCCCTCGGACGGCGACCGGCGGCCCGAGGCCTTCCACGCGGTCTACCGCTCGGCCGCCGGCGTCATCGAGGGCCAGGCCACCTACACCGTCGACGGGAAGTGGAGCGACGCCAAGCAGCCGGCGAACAGCGTCACCGTGGGGCGGCTGAGCGCGACCTCGGCCGCCGTGGAGCGTGCGCTGTGGCGGTTCCTGTGCTCGCTCGACTGGGTCGTGGAGGTGCGGACAGGGCGCCGGGCGCCCGACGACCTGATGCCGTACTACCTGCCGGACCCGCGCGCCGCGCGGGTGCAGGGCGTGGCCGACTTCCTGTGGGTGCGGATCCTGGACACCGCACGGGCGCTGGAGGCGCGGACGTACGGGGTGCCGGGGGCGCTCGTCCTCGACGTACGGGACGGCGCGGGCCTCGCGGGCGGCCGCTACCGGCTCGACGCCTCGCCCGAGGGCGCGGTCTGCGTGCCGACGTCGCAGGGCGCCGACCTCACGCTCGGCGTGGACGCGCTGGGCTCGCTCTACCTCGGCGACGAGACGCCGACCAGGCTCGCGCTGCTCGGCGCGGTGGCGGAGGAGCGGGCGGGCGCGCTGGCGCGCGCTGAGGCGCTGTTCCACACGCCGCGGCGGCCCTGGTGCCCGGACATGTTCTGACGCGCCGCCCGCGGCACGCCGGGCCTGGGCCGTACGGTGCGGGCCAGGGCGCGGCGCCTCACCCGGCGGCGAACAGCATCGCGAGCACCACGGCGCCGACGCACCCGCAGGCCGCGTTGCGCGCCCGCACGCCGATGCTGAGCAGCAGCAGCCCGACGATGCCCATCGCACCGAAGGTGTTCTGCACCAGCGCCTCGAAGCCGACGCCCGCCAGGGCGACGCCGATGGCGGCGAACGGCATGGGCTTCCCCGTCATCCGGATCCACCTCCCTCCCCCTGAGGAACCTTTCAGGACTCCCGGCCGCCCGGAGCTCAGGCGCCGTGCGCGACCATCACGAGGACCAGCAGGACGGCCCCGGTGCCCGCGGCGGACCTGCGGCCCGCCCGCGCGCCCCACAGCAGGAGCAGCACCCCGAGCACGCCCGCGGCCCCGTAGGGCCAGCCGACGGCGGCGCGCAGCCCGAGGGACAGCGCGGTGAGCGTGAGACCGATGGGGTCCATGACGTGCTCCCTTCCCTGCGGGAACGGCGGGAACGGCGGGAGGGCGGTACGGTCCCCGGCACCCGAGCGGTCCGGGACAGGTGCTCGAAAAAAGAGCAAGTACGATACAAGTGCGGGAAGTTACCTTCCAACTTGTATGTTCCCGCCCGAGGCAGGTTCAACCACTTGTTCGGGACGAAGGGTCAGCTGCCGCGCATGCCGGGGAAGTTGTACGGTGGGGCGTCACAACAGCCGGTGATACAGGGCGTGTGCCATGAACAAGTCCGATCGACTCGCCGAGCAGCTGACGGCGGACATCGCCGCGGGGCGGTACGCCGTGGGCGAGCGCCTGCCCTCCCAGGAGGAGTTGGGCGCGCGGTACGGCGGCCTGTCCCGTACGACGGTGACGAAGGTGCTGCACAAGCTCGCCGCCGAGGGGCTCGTACGCGGCGGCCAGGGCAGCCCGGCCGTCGTCGTGGCCAAGCCCGGCGGCACGGACGGCACCGGCGACCTGCGGGCCAGCCTGCGCGAGGCGTTCGAGGCCGACGTGATCACCATGGACGTGCTGTCGCTGACCTCGGAGACCATGGCGACGTACCTGGGCGACCCGGTGGTGCTCATCGGGCAGCGCGAGATCAAGCCGCGCAGCATCAGCCTGCGCCTGATGCTGCCCGACATCACCGGGATACGGCTCGCGTTCCCGCGCGCGGTGCTGCCGCGGGGCGAGGAGGGCGGCGCGGTCGAGGACTGGTCGCGCGCCCGCCACCGCGACATGGTGATCCGCTACGCCAAGACGCTCGACTACTCGCTGCTCGCGCTGCGCGACCGCGGCTATGTGGAGGACGTGTCCGTACAGATCAGGACCGTGCCCTTCACGCCCCCGCTGAAGTTGTACCTCCTGAACGGCCACGAGCTGCTCGAGGGCTACTACACGCTCACCACGTGGCAGCCCGAGCCGCCGCGGGGCAAGCCGGAGCTCACCATCCTCGACTCCGACTCGTTCTCGGCCGACGCGACCCTCTTCCGCTACACCACGCCACAGCACCGGGTGAAGGTGGAGACGGCCCAGCGGTTCTTCGACTCCTACTGGGACAACCTGGCCCAAGAAGCGGACCTCAACTCACTGTGACGTCCACCGGATCCCTCACCGACGCCCCCTCCCCCGCCCCGTCCCGCGCCGGCTCCCCCGCGCCCTTCCGCGCCCCCGGCGGCGTCCTCGCAGGCGACGGTCCCCGTACGGCGGCGGCGCTCCTCGCCGACGCGTCCCTCGTGATGTGGGACTTCGACGGGCCGCTGTGCCACCTCTTCGCCGGTCTCTCCGCCCCGCTGGTCGCCGCCGAGCTGCGCGGCTTCGCCCGCGGCCGGGGGCTCGACACCCGCGCCCTGCGGGAGGTGGACGACCCGCTGGAGCTCTGCGCAAGCGTGCACCGGCGGTTCGCCGGGTCCGCGCCCGGCACGGTCGACGCCGTGCGGGGCGCGCTCGACCGCCTGGAGGAGCGGGCCGCGCGGCGCGCCGCCCCCACGCCAGGGGCCCGCGAACTCCTCGGCAGACTGCGGGAGCTGGGCAAGCGGCAGGTCGTCGTGTCCAACAACTCCGCGGGCGCGGTGGCGGGTTACCTGCGCGACCACGGGCTCGAACCGTATGTCGCCCAGGTGGTGGGGCGGCCCTGTGACCCGGACCTGATGAAGCCGCACCCGCACAGCCTGGAGAAGGCGCTCACCACGGCGGGCGCGGACGCAGCCGACGCCCTGATGATCGGCGACTCGGCGGCCGACGCCCTGGCCGCCGCGAAGGTCGGCGCCGCGTTCCTCGGCTACGCCACCCGGCCCGCGCGGGCCGCGGCCCTGCGCGCCGCGGGCGCCGAGCACCTGACGGACGACCTCGGAGCGCAGGCCGCGGCGCTGGGCGGCTGACCGGGCGGCCCCCGCACGTCACCCGTGGTCGACTTCCCGTCCTTCCAAGGGATTCACCCCTTGGGTACGCTGAGGGCGGAGGCCGGTGCGGACCGTTCAGCGGCGGCGCTCCAGGGCCGGAGCGGCCGCCGGACGGCGGCGGGCACCGGAAGCACAGGCCAGCACGGGGAGCCGTATGCGTGAGGTCTCCGAACGCCCGGCGGACGCCTGGGACGCGCTGCTCGGGGGAATCGGCGCCGGGAGCGAACCTCTCACCGGCTATTACCACGTCAACTTCGCGGTCGCGCTGCCCGCCGCCCTCGCGGACGCGGTCGCGCTGCCCGCGGGCACGGTCGTGAAGCTGCGGGCGCCGATCCCGCACGCGCCCCAGTTCAACCTGCGGATCTGGCCCGAGGGCGACCTGCTCCAGGCGATCGAGGGCCGGGTCGACGGCGCGCCCCGGGTGCTGGCGCGGCGGCCCGGCTTCACCGTGCACTCGTTCGCCGCAGGCCGCCCGCTGGCGGCGGCGGGCGGGGCCGTGCCCTTCGCGCGCCTCGGCGCGCTGTGGCGGCAGACGGCCGCCGTGCCGCGCGCGGCGCTGCCGCCGCTGCCGCCCGCCTGGCCCGCGGACGGCGACTGCCCCGGGTTCGCCGCCGCGCTGCTCGGCTTCGCCGAGACGGAGATCAGAGGCAGGAACGGGCGGCCGTTCCTCGACCTGTTCGCCACGCTCGGGATCCCCGACGACGCGTTCGCGCGACTGCGGGAGCGGGCCGGGACCGTGGGTCACCGGCCCTTCGTACTGCTGCACACCGACGTGCACCGCGGCAATCTGATCGCGGGGCCCGGCGGCGCCCTCGCGCTGATCGACTGGGAACTCGCCCTGTTCGGAGACCCGGTGTACGAGATCGCCACCCACCTCTCCCGCATGGGCTACCGCACGGCGGCCGAGCGCAGGACCGCGCACCGGGCATGGCACGCGGCGGCAGGCCGCCTCGCCGGGCACCGCGGCGCGCTCGCCTTCTACCGGGACCTGGAGGCCGTCCAGTCCCTCTACACGGACGTGATCCGCGGCATGCACACGCTGCTGTGCGCACCGGACAGCCCGTCCGCCGCGCGCGCCGTCGCCGTACGCACCCACGCGGTGCTGCACGCGGCCCGCACGGCCGCCGGCCTCACCCGCGTCCCCTCGCTGGAGCGCACGGCCGCCATCTGCCGCGACTGGCTGCGCTCCCCCACCCCGCCGACCGCGGGCCCCGCCCACCGCCCGCCCCACCCGGCCACGGACGACGCCCGATCCGCGGCCTGAGCGGCGCGGCCGGCGGGCGGCTGGACGGGGGGAGCTTCTGGCTGGTGGCCGAGCACGGGCGGCAGGCGCAGTACGTGCGCAACATCCTGGCCGACCCGCGCGTACGGGTGCGCGTCGGCGGGCGGTGGTACGCGGGTACGGCGCACCCGCTGCCCGACGACGACCCGCGCGCCAGGCTGCGGACGCTGCCGCGCGGGAACAGCGCGGCCGTGGCCCTCTTCGGCACCGAGCTGCTGACCGTACGCGTGGACCTCGACCCGGAGCCCCACGGGGGAACGGCGGCCTGAGCCGGGTCAGCGGCGGGGCGCGCCCGTGCGGGCGGGGCGGGGCTCGGCGCCCCCTGCCGGCTCATGCGCACCATGCTCCTCCTGGGCCCGGGGACCGCACCTCCACGCGGGGGCAGGCGCGAGGCAGTACGCGGGTGCGGGCTGGGCGCGGGCAGCTCCCGGGCCGCACCGCCGTCGCGGCCTTCGGGGCTCCCGGTCGGGCAGCCGCCGGCCGAAGACGAGCGGCTGCCCACCCGTCCGAACGGCATGCCGATGACGAAGCCGCCGAGGTCACCGGCCACCACGGCTGCACCGGCGGCCGCTGCCGTCCCGGCGGGCCTCAGCCCTCCGCGGGCTCCTGCCCCTCACCCGTCAGGCGGGTGAAGGCGGCGAGGTTGCGGGTGGACTCGCCGCGCGCGACCCGCCACGCGTACTCCTTGCGGATGGCCTCGGCGAACCCCAGCTCCAGCAGGGTGTTGAAAGACCCGTCGGCCTCTTCGAGCACCGCGCCGAGCAGCCGGTCGAGCTCGTCCTCGGTGACGGCAGCGAGCGGCACCTTGGCCGTCAGATAGACGTCGCCGAGCCGGTCGATCGCGTAACTCACCCCGTACAGGCGGAGGTTGCGCTCCAGCAGCCAGCGGTGGAAGCGCTCGGCGTTCTCGTCGGGGTGGCGCACGACGAACGCGTTGAGCGAGAGCGCGTGCGCGCCGACGCGCAGCGAGCAGGTGGTGGAGAGCTTCCGGGTGCCCGGCAGGCTCACCACGTACGCGCCGGGCTCGGGCGACTCCCAGGTCACGCACGTCCTGGCGTGGCCCGCCGCGTCCCGGTCCTCAGCCGACTCCGCGTCCGCCGCGGCCAGCGCGTCGAGGGCCTCCTCGACGACGCGCGCCGCGTCCCGTGCCGTGGTCCTCCGCAGCGCCTCACCCATGCGGCGAGCGTACGCGACGCCGGTGGTCGTGCACGGCGGCCTGGTAGACCTCCGCCGTGGCGGCGGCCGCCGCGTCCCAGCCGAAGCCCCGCGCGTGCCGCGCCGCCTCCTCACCCATCCGCTCCACCAGCTCGGGGTGGTCGAGGAAGCGCCGCAGCGCGTCCGCGTAGGCGGCGGGCTCGTGGCCCCGCACGAGCAGGCCCGTACGGCCGCCGCGCACCGCCACCGGCAGGCCGCCCACCTCGGCGGCGACGACCGGCGTACCCGCGGCCTGCGCCTCGATGGCGACCAGGCCGAAGGACTCGCTGTACGACGGCATGACCAGCACGGACGCGGCGCGGAACCAGTCGGCGAGCCGGTCCTGGCCGACCGGCGGCACGAACCGCACCAGGTCGGCGATGCCCAGGCGCGCCGCGAGCTTCTGGAGCTTCTCCGGCTTCGCGAGGCCGCTGCCGCTGGGGCCGCCCACCACGGGCACCACCATCCGGCCGCGCAGCGACGGGTCGCGGTCGACCAGCAGGCCCACCGCGCGCAGCAGCACGTCGGGCGCCTTCAGCGGCTGGATGCGGCCGGCGAACAGCGGCACGAAGGCGTCGGCGGGCAGCCCCACGCGGGCGCGCGCGGCCGCCCTGCCGTCGGCGGGGCGGAAGCGTTCGAGATTGACGCCCGGGTGCACCACGGCGGTGTGCGCGGGGTCCGCGTCGTAGAAGCGGACCAGCTCGGCCGCCTCCTCGTCGGTGTTGGCGATCAGCCGGTCGGCGGCGCGCACCACCTGGGTCTCGCCGATCACCCGGGCCGCGGGCTCGGGGGTGTCGCCCTCGGCGAGCGCGGCGTTCTTGACCTTGGCCATGGTGTGCATGGCGTGCACCAGCGGCACGCCCCAGCGCTCCGCGGCCAGCCAGCCGACGTGCCCTGACAGCCAGTAGTGGGAGTGGACCAGGTCGTAGTGGCCCGGCCGGTGGCCGGCCCACGCCTGCATGACGCCGTGCGTGAAGGCGCAGAGCTGGGCGGGCAGGTCCTCCTTGGCGAGGCCCTCGTAGGGGCCCGCGTCGACATGGCGCACGAGGACGCCCGGCGCCAGCTCGACGGTCGGCGGGAGGCCGCCGGTGGTGGCGCGGGTGAAGATCTCCACCTCGATGTCGATGTCGGCGAGGCGCCTGGCCAGCTCCACGATGTAGACGTTCATCCCGCCCGCGTCGCCCGTCCCCGGCTGGTGCAGCGGGGAGGTGTGGACACTGAGCATGGCGACGCGGCGCGGCCTGCGCCGCTGCCCGGGGAACCTGAGCCTGGCGGGCGTGCCCGTGATCCTGGACACGTACTGGCTCACGTCGACGGTCCTCTCGGTCGGTTCAGCTGCCCTGGCCGCGGGCGGCGCGGCCAGGAGGCGGGCACGAACCTGCCCCCGAACGCCAGAACACCGGAGGGGGAGCATCCATTTCCGCTTTGCCAAAACATTGCGTCGCGTTACGGGCGCGTGTCGCGGCGGGGGCGCGGGCCGCACGCGGTGCGGGCGCCGCGGGGGTTGCGGGCCGCGCAGTGCGGGCAGGCCGGTGTGCGGGCCCACAGTGCGGGCAGGCCGGTGTGCGGGCCGCGCCGTGCGGGCGGGCCGGTGTGCGGGCCGCGCCGTGCGGGCGGGCCGGTGTGCGGGCCGCGCCGTGCGGGCGGGCCGGTGTGCGGGCCGCGCCGTGCGGGCGCGGGTCGGGGCGCCGGCTCCCGCCGGGCGCCGCGGGCGCGTTGGCTACGCTCGCGGTATGCCGCCCCGCCCGCACCCCCGCCCCCTCGGGACCGTGACGCGCGGCACGACCCACCGCAACCGGCTGCGCCGCCAGGACCGCTGGATCGCCGCGGCCCTGGGCGGTGCGCTCCGCACCGCCGACGACCCGGCCGTCGTCGATCTCGGCTACGGCGCGGCGCCCTGGACGGCCGTCGAACTGCTCGCCAGGCTGCGCGCCGTCGCGCCGCGCACCGAGGTCACCGGCGTCGAGATCGACCCTGCGCGGGTCGCCGCCGCGCTCCCCTTCGAGCGCCCGGGGCTGCGCTTCCTGCACGGCGGTTTCGAGGTGCCGCTGCCCGGCGGGCGGCGCCCCCTGCTGATCAGGGCGGCGAACGTGCTGCGCCAGTACGCCGAGGACGAGGTGCCCGCCGCCTGGGCCGGACTCACCTCGCGGCTCGCGCCCGGCGGGCTGCTCGTCGAGGGCACCTGCGACGAGATCGGCCGCCGCCATGTGTGGGTGGCGCTCGGGCCCGAGGGTCCCCGCACCGTCACCTTCGCCGCCCGGCTCGCCGGGCTCGACCGCCCCTCCGACCTGGCGGAGCGGCTGCCGAAGGCCCTCATCCACCGCAACGTGCCGGGCGAGCCGGTCCACGCCTTCCTGCGGGACTTCGACCGCGCGTGGGCGTCGGCCGCCGTGTACGCTCCGCTCGGCGCGCGGCAGCGCTGGACCGCCGCCGTACGCGAACTCGCCGCGGACTGGCCCCTGGTGGGCGGCGCGCGGCGCGGCAGGCCGGGCGAGGTCACGGTCGGCTGGGCGGCGCTCGCGCCGCGCGGCCGCTGACCGTACGGGCCGCTGTCCTTACGGGCCGCGGGCCTCTGAGGGCATTGCGCGCACCGGGCCGCCCGGGTGAGGATGCGGTACGCCCCACGGCGGGACGCCGCACCGGGCCCCGGCACCTCACGGCGCCGCACGGGCCCCGGCGCCCCCGGCCGCGCGGGCGCTGGGGCCGTGAGCACTGGGGGGAACGGGTGAGTCGTCGACGCCGCGTCGCCGCGATCGCGCTGGTGTGCGCGCTCGGGTTGTCCGTGTCGCCAGGACGGGGCACGCACCGCGCGTACGCGGCACCCTCGGGCCCCTCGCTGCCGCCGCAGGACTACGGATCTCCTGTCGCCCCGCCGCCGGTCGAACTCCCGCCGGGGACTGGCGACTTGGCCAAGCCGGGCGGTACGGGAGCGGGTCCGGGCGACGATGCCGTCGGCGCGGGCGCGGCGGACGCCTCGCTCGACGCGGTACGGCTGCGCATCGACAGCCTGTACCGGCAGGCGGGCTCCGCCACCGACGCCTACAACCTGGCGACCGAGCGCGCCGCCGAGCAGAAGGCCCAACTGGCCGCCACGGCACGGGCACTGGTCGAAGGACAGGAGCGCATCGCCGCGCTGAAGCAGCAGGCGGGCGCCGCCGCGCGCGCCCAGTACCGCGGCGGCGGGCTCCCGCCGAGCGCCGGGCTCGCCCTCACCGACGACCCGCAGGCGATGATCGAGGGGCTGGCCCGCGCCAAGGACGAACAGCACGCGGCGAACGGCCTGTTGAACGAGCTGACCACCACGCAGGACGACCTCACCGGCTACGCGCGCGACGCCGGCACCAACTGGCAGAAGCTCAGGGACGACCAGCGGACCACCGCGAAGACCAAGAAGGAGATCACCGCGAAGATCTCCGACGCGCGGGAGCTCGAAGCGGGCCTCAAGGCCGCGGAGAAGGCCCGCCTGCGGACACTTGAGCAGGACGCCGTCGCCACCGCGCAGACCGCCTGGCTCAACTCCCGGGCGCCCAGCGACATGAACCGCGCCCCGAGCGCGGCGGGCGCGCGGGCGCTCGCCTTCGCGACCGCGCAGATCGGCAAGCCGTACGTGTGGGGCGCGGCGGGCCCCGACACGTACGACTGCTCGGGGCTCACCTCCCAGGCGTGGGCCGCGGCGGGCACCCCCGTACCGCGCACGTCGCAGGAGCAGTGGCGGCTGCTGCCGCACGTGCCGCTCGCCGACCTCAGGCCGGGCGACCTGATCGTCTACTACGCGGACGCCAGCCATGTGGCGATGTACGCGGGCGGCGGCAAGATCGTGCAGGCGCCGCGCCCCGGCCGCGACGTGACGCTGTCCGAGGCGGGCGCGATGCCGGTGCTCGGGGCCGTACGGCCGGACGGCGGCGGTGTGACACCGGGCACGTGACACGGCCCACCCGCGGGGGCCCGCACCACGTGATGTTCGTCATGGCCGCGTACGGCGCGGCGGCGCGGCGCTTGTGCGCCCGCCCCGCGAGGACCAGCGAGGAAGCGCCGCACCGGCGCCGCATATGACAGCGGCCGCTTGCCACCACGCCATTCCGTACGGGCCCCGCGTACCGCTAGGGTCCCGGTCGGTGAGGCGTCGATCGTCGCCGCACCGCGCCCTCGGGGGGAGGGAAGGAAGGCCAGAGGAATGCCCGTACCCGTACCGCGGCAGCGCACGGGCTCCGAGACGGAGCACCACGCGGCCGCGGCGGACTCCACCGCCGGGGCCGCCGACAGCGCGGAGGACGCCCGTGGCGGGGGCCGCTCCGGCGGCGCCGAAAACACCGACTGCACCGACCGCACCGACCGCACCGCGGAGGCGGAACACACCGCAGAGACCGAGCAGCACACCGCGGAACACACCGGACGCGCCGGACACAGGGCCGGTCACGCAACCGGTCCGGCCACCGGACGCCCGGGCGCTCCGCCGCCCCAGGACTCCTCCGGCGGCCCCGGCGGCCTCGGTGGCCCGGCGGACGGCGGCCACGGCCCCGACGGCCCGGATGGTCACGGTGGCAGCCACGGCCCCGGCAGCCACCACAACGGCCCCGACGACCACGCCAACGGCGCCTGCGCCCCCGCGCCCGGCGCGCGGCAGCTCACGCTGCTGGTGATCGAGAACGATCCCACGGGCCCTTTCAGCGTGCCCGAGCTGCCCGAGGGCGGCGGGACCCGTGTCCGTATCCGCACCGCGCGCAACCTCACCGAGGCGGCCCGGCTGCTCACCGACGACATCGACTGCCTCCTCGTCGACCTGGCGCTGCCCGGCGGCGAGTGGGACGGGCCGCTCGGCCCGCTCCACCGCGTGCTGCGCCTCGCGCCCGGCCACGCCGTCCTCGCGCTCGCCGCCGAGGGCGACGCGGAGCGCGCCGCGGCGGCCGTGCGCGCGGGCGCGCAGGACTACCTCTCGCGCGACGAACTCGACGGGCGGCTGCTGAGCCGCGCCATCCGCTACGCCGTCGAGCGCAAGCGCGCGGACCGCGCACAGCGCCAGCTCACCGAGTCGCGGCTGCACGCCCAGGAGAACGCCAGGCTGGAGCGCGGGCTGCTGCCGACCCCGCTGCTCGCCGGTTCCGAGCTGCGTTTCGCGTCCCGCTACCGCCCCGGCCGGTCGCGCGCCCTGCTCGGCGGCGACTTCTACGACACGGTCCGCACACCGGACGGCACGGTCCACGCGATGATCGGCGACGTCTGCGGGCACGGCCCCGACGAGGCGGCGCTCGGCGTGGAGCTGCGGATCGCGTGGCGCGCGCTCACCCTCGCGGGGATCCGCGGCGACGAGGTGCTCGCGACGATGCAGCAGGTGCTCGAACACGAGCGGGAGAGCGAGGAGATCTTCGCGACCCTGTGCACGGTCGACATCGACCCGGACGGCCGCGCCGCGCAGGTGCGGCTCGCCGGCCACCCCGCGCCGCTGGTCGCGCGCGGCGGCGAGCCGGCGCGGCTGCTGTCGTACGAGTGCGGCGGGCCCGCGCTCGGACTGCTGCCCGGCGGCAGGTGGCCGAGCAGGCGCGTCGAGCTCGGCGACACCTGGAATCTGATGATCTACACGGACGGGCTGATCGAGGGCCGCGAGGGTCCGGGCGCGAGCCGGCGCCTCGGCGAGGACGCCATGGCCGCGATGGTCGACGAGCAGCTGGCCGCCGGGCTGTGCTGCGACGAACTGCTCGAGGCCGCGCTCGCGCGGGTGGAGGAGCTGAACGGCGGGGAGCTGACCGACGACGTCGCGGTGCTGCTGCTCGGCCGCGGCGCGCACGCGCCCGCGGGCCCGTACGGTCAGCGGCGCCCGTTGTACGGCCCGTAAGGACCGTCGCTGCTCGACCCGCCGCCCCCGCCGCGCCGCCGGCCGCGGCCGAAGCCCCCGCCGCCGCTGACCGCGCGGACCGCGGGCCGCACGTCGACCATGAAGACGATCGTGCCGACGAGGCCGGCGATCTGGAACATCGTGGAGAGCGGGAGCGGGAAGCCGACGATCGGCAGCACGTTCACCGCGACGACGGCGGCGAGGATGGCGACCCAGAACTTCTTCGTCCTCTTGTCCGCGGCGCGGTAGGCGTCCTCACGGGCGGTCGCGGCGACCACCAGCGCGACGATGCCGAACACCAGCAGGAACACGCTGATCAGAAAGAGGACGAAGCCGAACCCTGTGAGCAACATGCTGTGCACCGCCTGAGAAGAAGATGGGTGGTGTGCCGCCTGCCACCGTACGCGAACACCCCGACAACGGACCGCGCGCGGAAACAATGCCCGAAACGCCCGGGCGCCGCCCTGCCGCGGCGCGGCGCCCGGCCCCCACGGCTACTTCCCCTCGGTGGTCGGCGGCGTCTTGCGCGCGCCCGCCGCCTTGCGGGGCGCGGCCTTGCGCGGGGTGGCCTTGCGGGGCGCCGCCCTGCGGGCAGCGGGGGCGGGCGGCGCCGCCGCCTCGGCCGGGTCGGTGGCGACCGGCGTCTGCGGCGCGGACGCGGGCGCCTTGGCGGCGGGCGCGTCGGGCTCGACGGCGACGGCGATGTCGGTGAGGTCCTCGGCGGCCTCGCCGCGCCAGCCGCGCACGCTCTGCTCGCCGCGCTCGGCGACGCGCACATAGGTCTCGCGGGCCTTCACCGCGTACTCCAGGGCGGCCCCGACGCCGCGCAGCGCCAGGCTCTGCGCGGTCTCGCCCAGCTTGCGCGGGTCGCGGTCGAGCGAGCCGAACAGCTCGGTCACCTTGGTCTGCACGCGCTCCTGCGCCTCGCGCGCACGCTCGGCCGCCTGCTCCTGCACGGCGCGCGGGTCGGCCCTGCGCACCGCGTCGAGCCGCTCGGGCGCCTTCTTGACCTGCTCCCTCACCTGCTCGGCGACCAGGTCGGCGGTCCCGGCCGCGAAGTAGAGCGGGGTCGGGTCGGTCAGGGTCTTACGCAGGTCATCGGTGATGGCCATCTCGGTCAACCTCCTGGATCGATTGAGGGTGGGAGGGTCGTACGACAGCACCGCGGGCCGCCCGGCGCCCGGTCAGGGCGCTTCGGCCCCCGCGCCGTTCTCCTTGCGGAACGACTCGTAGATCTGCAGCAGGGCCTGCTTCTGCCGCTCGTTGATCGAGGGGTCGGCGAGGATGGCGGCGCGCGTCTCCACGCTCTCCCGCTCCCGCTCGTCCAACATCCCGGCCTGCACGTACAGCGTCTCGGCGGAGATGCGCAGCGCCTTGGCGAGCTGCTGGAGGATCTCCGCGCTCGGCTTGCGCAGCCCGCGCTCGATCTGGCTCAGATACGGATTGGACACCCCGGCGGCGTCGGCGAGCTGCCGCAGCGAGAGCTGCGCACTGCGCCGCTGCTCCCGCAGGTACTCCCCGACATTGCCGACGTTGAGTGCTGCCATGCCCTCCACCATGCACCCACCCCGCTAACTTCTGCAAGCGCCCCCGCTTGCAGAAGCACGCGCAACACCCGACCGCAGGCCCCCGGATATCGCGCCGGTCGGTGGGTGGTGGGCTGCTAGCTTGCGGCCGTGGATCTCTTCTCACGCTCCTGGGCGGCGTTGCGCGCGGCGGTCGCCGGGCTCTCCGACGGGGACTTCGCGCGGCCGTCGGGCTGCGCCGGCTGGCTCGTGCGGGACCTGGTGTGCCACCTGGTCATCGACGCCCAGGACGTCCTGATCACCCTCGTGACGCCTGTCGACGAGGAGCCGACGCGCGACGCGGTGACGTACTGGGACGTCTCGGGAACACCGCCGACCGGCGACGACCCGCTCGACGCGCTGATCGTCCGGCTGGCCGCCGCGTACGAGGAGCCGGGGCTGCTCAAGTTCCACCTCGACGACGTCGGCTCCGCCGCGGACCGCGCCGCGGCGCTCGCCGACCCGGGCCTGCGGGTCGGCACCCGCGGCGAGGTCCTCACCGCGGGCGACTACCTCTGCGCGTACGTCCTGGAGTGGACGCTGCACCACCTCGACCTGGTCGCACACCTGCCCCGCACGGCCGGGCCGCCCGCGGAAGCCCTCGGCCGGTCACGGGCGGTGCTGGAGGAGATCGCGGGGGCCGCGTTCCCCGCGTCGTTCTCGGACGAGGACGCGCTGCTCGTGGGCACCGGAAGGCGGGCACCGACCGCCACGGAGGAGGCCGAACTGGGCGAGCTGGCCGGGCAACTCCCCTTCGTCCTCGGGTGATCGGCCCGGTGACGGCTACGCGCTGTACCGGCGCGTCGGGTACGTTCCGCTCGGCGGGTTCACCGGGTTCACCGGGTTCACCGGGTTCGCCTTCACCGGCGGTGCACGGCGGGGGCGTTGAGCGGTCGGTACGGCAACGGGCGCGGGTCAGAGCGGCGTTGGTGACCGTGTGTAGACGCCCGCGCGTGCCGCGGCGAGGGCCGCGGCCGCCGCGCGGTCGGCCGCGCGGTCGTCCAGGGGGCCGCCGCTGATCAGGGCGCGGTGGTAGAGGGGCGCCGAGACGGCCCGTACGACCTCGTGCGGGTCGGTGCCTTCGGGCGCCTCGCCCCTGCGGACGGCGCAACGTACGCGCTCCGCCCACTCCTCGACACGGGTCTCGTAGAAGCGGCGCAGCGCACGCGCGGTGCGCGGGTCGCCGGTCGAGGCGGCGATCACGGCGCGCAACAGCGGGCCCTGGCGCGGGTCGTTGAGCGTCGCGACCACGAGGCGGGCGCCGGCCCGCAGGTCGCCTTCGAGGGAGCCGGTGCCTTCGCGGTGCACGGACTGCTCCGCCATGGCGTCGAGCAGGTCGGCGACGAGCCCCGCGGCGGTCGACCAGCGCCGGTACACGGTCGTCTTGCCGACCTCGGCGCGGCGCGCGATGTCGGTGAGGTCGAGCCGGTCGAAGCCGTGCTCGGCCAGGGCGTCGCCCGCCGCGCGCAGCACGGCGGCGCGCACCCGGGCCGTGCGGCCGCCGGGTCTGACCGTGCCCGGGTCCTTGGCGCCCGGTCTCGCCGGCGCGGCGCCGCCGCCCCCGGCCTCACCGAGGCCCGTCATCGCGGGGCTCCAGTTCCATCTGCATCCTTCCGCCGGTGGCGCGGGACGGCCCTGAGGGAACAGGGGCCCGGCGGGCGCCGCCGTGCGGGCGGGGTGCCGATCCCGTCCGGCGCGCGCGGCCGTGCCCGGGAGGCATGATCGTACCGGGGGCCGCCCCGGGCCCCGGTGGACGCGCGGCGTCACCCGAAATGCTGCCGCTCGCACGTGTGTTGCAGCCGCGCGGGCGCCGCAGGCCCGCGCGGAACTCCCGTGCCGGGGAGGGAGGGGCTCAGGGCCTGCGCCTGTGGTGCTTCTTGTCGTCCTCGGGGCCCCGGCCTGCCGGGGGCTTCCTGCCGTCGAGCTCGTCCCACCACTCGTCGGACTTCTGGTCGCCCGACGTCTCGTCCCACCAGCGGTCACCGCGCCCGCGCGCATTGCCCACCATCGCGGCGACGGGCGGGATCACCATCGCCACCACGCACATCGCGACCGCGGCCGGAACCGACCACAGCCGTACGAACGCCCACGCGGACACGAAGAGGACCAGGCATCCGCACATGAGCGCGAAGTAACGACGACGCCGTCGCGTGTACATGTCTTCAGCGTACGACCGGCCGGAGGCGCCCGGCCAGCGCTGCACAGGGCCCGGGCGCACACGGGTGCGGGGCCCGCTCCCCCCGAGGGAACGGGCCCCGCACCGGCGTGCGTCCGGCACGCGGTCTCAGACCGCGATCGCGACCTCCGCGAGGCCGCCGGTCTGCGCGACGACCGTGCGGTCGGCCGTCGCACCCGGGACCAGGGCGCGCACCGTCCACGTGCCCTCGGCCGCGTAGAAGCGGAACTGCCCGGTCGCCGAGGTCGGCACCTCCGCGGTGAACTCGCCCGTGGAGTCAAGCAGGCGCACGTACCCGGTGACGGGCTCGCCGTCGCGGGTCACCTGGCCCTGGATCGTGGTCTCACCGGGCTTGATCGTCGAGGCGTCGGGGCCGCCGGCCTTCGCTCCACACATGCTTCTTCGTCCTCCGGGTAGGGCGGTCGCGGTCGGGTGCGACGCGCGGTCTGGTGCGGGGCGCCCGGGAGGGGCGCCCCGCAGGCGCGTACGGGTTACTTCGCCGCGCCGAGCTCGATCGGAACGCCGATGAGCGAGCCGTACTCGGTCCACGAGCCGTCGTAGTTCTTGACGTTCTGGACGCCCAGCAGCTCGTGCAGGACGAACCAGGTCAGCGCGGAGCGCTCACCGATGCGGCAGTAGGCGATGGTGTCCTTGGACAGGTCGACCTGCTCGTCGGTGTAGAGCTGCTTGAGCTCCTCGTCCGACTTGAAGGTGCCGTCGTCGTTGGCGTTCTTCGACCACGGGATGTTGCGGGCGGACGGGACGTGGCCCGGGCGCTGCGACTGCTCCTGCGGCAGGTGCGCGGGCGCGAGCAGCTTGCCGCTGAACTCGTCGGGCGACCGCACGTCGACCAGGTTCTGGCTGTCGATCCCGGCGACGACCTCGTCGCGGAACGCGCGGATCGAGGTGTCCTGCGGCTTGGCCCGGTAGTTCGTGGCGGCGCGCTGCGGCACCTCCTCGACCAGCTCGCGGGCGTCGAGCTCCCACTTCTTGCGGCCGCCGTCGAGCAGCTTGACGCTGTCGTGGCCGTACAGCTTGAAGTACCAGTACGCGTAGGACGCGAACCAGTTGTTGTTGCCGCCGTACAGGACGACCGTGTCGTCGTTGGCGACACCCTTGGCGGACAGGAGCTTCTCGAAGCCCTCCTGGTCGATGAAGTCGCGGCGCACCGGGTCCTGGAGGTCCTGCTTCCAGTCGATCCGGACGGCGTTCTTGATGTGGTTCTTGTCGTACGCCGAGGTGTCCTCGTCGACCTCTACGACGACGACCTTGGGGTCGTCGAGGTGCGACTCGACCCAGTCGGCGTCGACCAGGACGTCGGTGCGGCTCATGCTGTTTCCCTCCGGGGCAGTGTTCGGCGAGGTGATGGTGGGGGCTTGCCTCCCGGCTCCTCCCGCCGCCCGCGCGGCCAGGGGCGGCGCGGAAGGGCGGGGGCGAGACGCGGGCCGCCCTGGGCAGCAGGGCGGGGGGTCGGTACGCGGCCGCAGGTCACGGGCGCGGGGCGGGCACGGCCGCCCCGGCGTTCCTCAGCGTGCGGGTACCGGCTGGGCGTCGCGACAGAGCATGGTGGCAACGCGGCACAGGTCTACTGCCCGCCGCTTTGTGAGATCCACTCGCAGATCCACCCGTCGCTCCATGGGCCCGATCGTAAGGACGCACACACGCCCATGTCACCGGTGTGTCGCATGCTGAGACAAGAGTGTCCGCGATGCGGTACGGGAGGGCGGTGCGGGGTGGGCGCGGGCGCCGGGCCGGGGTCCGCACGGGCCCGCGCGCGGGTACGGTGCGCGCGGGCGGACGGACCGTCTCACCATCCGGCCGGAGCGCGTGAGCCGCCCGCCCGGGCGCCGTACGCGGCCCCCGGGGCCGGGCTGCCGCCCCGGGCTCAGCCCTCCAGGGCGACATCCGTGCCGGTGCCGGAGAAGCGGAGGCCGTCGTCGGAGACGGTGACCTTGTCCAGCGTCACCGTGGACGGCAGGCCGTCCAGCTTCAGCTTCGCGTCGATCAGCGACTTGATCTGGTCGGCGAGGCCGGGCACCGGCAGCCCCGAGATGTCGTCGAAGTCGAGCCGGACCGTGGCGCCGTCCGCCATGGTCACCTTGGCGTACGCGGTCAGGGTCCGGTCCCCGAGCACCTGGGCGATCAGGCCCGAAGGGTCGGGGATGTGCAGGGTGTCCAGCAGGTCCTTCGCCTTGGCGACCACCTTGACCTGGCCCTTCGCCGCGCGCTCCGGGCCCGCGTAGGAGACCGTCGCGCCCTGCGGAAGCGCGGCGCCGAGGTCCGCGTACGACAGGCGCGCCGAGCCGTCGGCCGTGCCGGCGGTCGCGGACGAGAAGCTGCTGTCGATCCGCACGTCCTTGAGTACGGCCCTGACGTCCGTGACCCGCACGTCGTGGCCGTTGGCTGAGGCGGTGAGGCTGCCGAGGCCGACGTCGACCTCGTCGAGCGACTTCCCCGCCACCTGCGTCAGGAAGGGGAAGCCCTTCACCGAGACGCTCGGCTTGGCGTCGAGGTGCTGGCTCGACTGGATACGGTCGGCGACCTTGCCCTCCGCGTAGTGCAGCGCGAGCCGGTCCGCGGCCACGAACAGACCGCAGACGACCACGACGAAGATCAGCAGTATCCGCAGTGCGCGCATCGCTCGTTGTCCCCCAAGTCCTCGGCCGCGCCCCTGTTGGCGCGGCCGTGCTCCCTCGTGTGCCGCGGCTCCCACCTGCGTGTGCCGTGGTGCCGTGGTGCCACGTGTTCCCCCTGTGGTGACGGCGACCCTAGGCCATCGGTTCACCCGGCGGCGGTCCTGGGTCGTGTCCGCAAAGTCGCGGCGCTCCGGTCAGCCGAACACCCGTCCCAGCAGGTAGACGGCGGGCGCGGCGGCCGTCAGCGGGAGCGCCACGCCCGCGGTCATGTGGACGAACCTGGACGGGTAGTCGTAGCTCGCCGCGCGCAGGCCGATCAGCGCGCACACCCCGGCGGCGAGGCCGAGCAGCGCGCCCTTCCCGCCGATGTCCGTGACGGCGCCCATCAGCAGTCCCGCGCCCGCGGCGACCACCAGCGAGGCGACGACCGAGACGGGCCCCGGCAGCGGCAGCGCCCTGACCACGGTGGCCGCGGCGACCGCGACCGCACCGACGACGACGGCGTGCGGCGCCGCGGCGAGGTGCCCTGTGGCGACGATCGAGAGCGCCGCGGAGACGACGGTCGCGAGCAGGCCCGTGAGGCGGGTGTCCGGGTCGGCGTGGCTGCGCAGCTGGAGCACGACGGTGAGCAGCACCCACACGCCGAGCGTGCCGATGATCGCGGCGGGCGCCTGGCCCTTGCCGAGCGCGAGCACGGCGGCGTCGGCGACGAGGCCACCGAGGAAGGCGAGCGCGATGCCCTGGCGGGCCGGCCACATGCCGTTGAGCCGGAACCAGCCGGCCGCCGTCACCGCCTGGAGCACCACCACGGGCACGAGCAGCGCGTACGGGCCGAGCGCGGCGCCGCCCGCGAGCAGCAGCCCGAGCACGGCGGTGAGGCCCGCCGGCTGGATGCCCGGCGGGATGATCGGCGACCTGCCCTCCGCGCGGGCGCGCTGGGCGTCGGTGACGCGGGCGTTGCCGAGGGTGGTGGGGGTGCCGTAGCCGTCGGCCCCGGGGCCCGCGGGCGGCGCCGTCTGCGGGCCGCCGGCGTCCGTGCCGGGCCCCGGGTACGGGTGCCCTGCGTGGGCGGGCCCTGCCTGCCCGGGGCCCGCGTGGGCGGGGACAGGGGGCAGGACCTCGGTGGGCGCCGCATACGGCCCCTGGCCGGCGGCCAGGTGCGGCTGCTGCGCCGGCGCGGGCACCTCGGGCGGCAGCGGGTAGGCGCCCGAGGGCTGCGCGGGGGTGCCGGGGACCGGTGCGGCGAGCAGCGCGGTCTCCTCGGCCGCCGACGGCGGCCCGCCGGGGCGGTACCCGCCGTACGGCGCGGCGGCGGACCCGTAGGGCGGCTGCTGCGGATACGCCCGCCCGGGCTCGGGGCCGTACGGCTGCCCGGGCTGGGCGTGGGCTGCGGCCTGGGCCTGGGTGGCGTACTGCTGCCCTGGCTGGGCCTGAGCTGGAGCCTGGCCCTGACTCGGGCCGTACGGCCGGCCCGGCTGGGCCTGCGCTGCGGCCTGATCCCGGCTCTGGCCGTACGGCTGACCCGGCTGCCCCGGCTCGGCCTGGGCGTACGGCCGGCCCGGCTGCGGCTGCGGCTGCCCCGAGGGGTGCGGGTACTGCAACTGCCCGGCGTCGTACGGCCCCTGCAGCTGCGCGGGGGCGGACCCGTACGGTCTCTGCGGCTGCGCGGGGGCGGCGCCGTACGGCTGCGGCGGCTGCGCGGGGGCTTCCTGCCACGGGACGGCGGGCTGGGTGGCGGTGTCCCAGGTCTGGCCCCGCCAGGTCTGGGTGGTGGACTCGGCGTCCTCGGCGTACCGGCGGTCCCGCGCTGGGGCCGGCTCGTAGCGGCCGTCCCCCGGCCCGTGGGCGGGGCCCTGGGGACCGCCCGGGTGCCCGGGCCCCGCCGCGTGCGGGTCGTACCCGCCGCGGCCCTCGTGCCCGTGGCGGGGGCCTTGCTGATCGCTGCTCATGCTGTGCGCTTCACCCTCCTGCGAACGGCGGGAGCACCTCGACCGTGCCGCCCTCGGCAAGCCGTACGGTCTCATGCCCGCGGGTCCCGACGGCGAGGCCGTCGACGAGGAAGGAGCACCGCGCGAGGACGCGTTCAAGGTCACCCGGGTGCCGCGCGCGGGCGCCTGCCAGCGCATCGGCCAGGGTGTCCGCCGCGTACGGCTCCTCGGCGACCCCTGCCGCCGCCTTCGCCGCGGCCCAGTAGCGGATCGTGCCCGCCGCCATCGCGGTACCTCCCTCTCGGCCTCCGTCGGCCGCGTCGGCCTCCATGATGGCCGACGCGGCGGGGTGCTCGGTCACGTGTGCCCCTCCCGCGCCCCTCGGGAGCGGGACGCGGGCACGGGGGACGCGGCCGCGGCCCAGCCGGCGATCCGGGTGAGCAGCGGCTCGCCCGCCGCGTTCTCCGCGTGCCCCATGCCGGGCTCGATCCACAGCTCGGCCGCGCCCTCCGCGGCCGCGGACGCCAGCATCCGCGGGTGGTCGAGCGGGAAGTACGGGTCGCGGTCGCCGTGCACGACCAGCAGCGGCGCGGGCGCGACCAGCGGCACGGCGGCGACCGGCGACAGCGGTACGGGGTCCCAGTCGTGCTGGTAGATGCGGGTGTGCAGGCCGAAGCGGCCGACCGCCCTGCCGAAGCGCCGGGTGACGATCCAGTGCAGGCGGCGCATCGGGGCCGTACCCCGGTAGTACCAGCGCGCCGGGCTGCTCACGCAGACCACGGCGTCCGGCCGGGCGTCCGGCGCTTCCCGGTAGAGCGCGGCGTGGCGTACGACGACGGAGCCGCCCATCGAGAAGCCGACGGTCACCACGCGCCGGTGCCCGAGCGACCTGGCCCAGCGCACGGCGGCCGCCAGGTCGAGCACCTCGCGGTCGCCGACCGTGGAGCGGCCGCCGGACGCGCCGTGCCCGCGGAAGGAGAACGTGACGACGGCCGCGCCGCGTGCGAAGACCTGGGCGGCCCTGCGCACGGCGGGGCGGTCGACGCTGCCGGTGAAGCCGTGGGCGACGACGACGGCGGTGCGCGGCGCGGGGTCGGCGACACGTCCGTGAGCGCCGCCGTCCACACGGCCGTCACCTGCGACATCCGCCGTGCACGGCGCGTACATCGCCTCGATCCTGACGCCGTCCTCCGTGCCGAGGACGGCCCGCACGGCGCCCGGCGGGCCGCCGGAAGCGGATGATCTGCGGTATCGCCCTCCTGACATGGCACACATGTGGGCTATTCTGCTGGGGAAGAGGACCCGGCGATGCAGCCACCGGGTCCTTTTGCGTTTTCTGCTTGGTGTTACAAGCAGATGAACGGATGGAACAACGTCACCCATGCGGTACGGACGGCGCTCCCCGGCCCCGCCCGCACCGCACGGCATTGCCCCCACCGCAGGGACCGAGGAGGAACCGACGTCATGGGCAAGCAATCACCGGACCATCACCCCACTTCCCGCCACAGCCGCGGCAGGCCCCGCCACGACCGGCGCGGGCGCGCCGCGGGCATCGGGCGGCCCGCGCGCGCCGCCTGTACGACCCGGGCGGGTGAGGCCCGATGAGTTCCCTCCTCCTGCTCACCAACGCCCTCCAGCCCTCCGCCGAGGTGCTGCCCGCGCTCGGCCTGCTCCTGCACAGCGTGCGGGTGGCCCCTGCCGAGGGGCCCGCCCTCGTGGACACCCCGGGCGCCGACGCGATCCTCGTCGACGGCCGGCGCGACCTGCCGCAGGTCCGCTCGCTGTGCCAGCTGCTGCGCTCCACGGGCCCCGGCTGCCCGCTGCTCCTCGTGGTCACCGAGGGCGGCCTGGCCGCGGTCTCCGCCGACTGGGGCGTGGACGACGTGCTGCTCGACACGGCGGGCCCCGCCGAGGTCGAGGCGCGCCTCAGGCTCGCCACCGGGCGCCGGCAGATCACCGACGACGACGGCCCCGCCGAGATCCGCAACGGCGACCTGTCGGTCGACGAGGCCACCTACAGCGCCAAGCTGAAGGGCCGGGTGCTCGACCTGACCTTCAAGGAGTTCGAGCTGCTGAAGTACCTGGCGCAGCACCCCGGCCGGGTCTTCACCCGCGCCCAGCTCCTCCAGGAGGTCTGGGGCTACGACTACTTCGGCGGCACCCGCACCGTCGACGTCCACGTGCGCCGCCTGCGCGCGAAGCTCGGCCCCGAGCACGAGTCGCTGATCGGCACGGTGCGCAACGTCGGCTACCGCTTCGTGTCCCCCGAGAAGCCGGAGTCGAGCGACCAGATGGCCATGGCCTAGGCCTGTCCGACGATTCCCGGTCGCCACCGCCGCTCGGCACCTGAGGGCGGGCCCCGCACCGCGGGACCCGCCCTCAGGTGTACGCAGGCGCCGCCGGCGCGCCCGTGCGCCGCACCCCACCGTTCACCTGCGCGTCGGCCCGCGTTCCGCTGGGGAAAGCGTGCACAGTGCCCAACCTCACAAAGCTACCGATGATCTTCGTACAACCATTCCTGATACGCCAGTTCGAGTCCGCGGTGTGATGATCCTGTTATTTATGTCCTCCTAATGTGAAGGGATCGCGTCACTGACACCGGGCGAACACAGCAGCGGGGGTGCGCGCTGCGCATGAGAGGACCCCGCCCTGTCCACGGACGTACCGGCGCGCTCGCACCGCACGAGACGGCGCGCCGACATGCCTCTGCTCGGCGGGGTCAGGCCCCCGCTCGCGGCCCTGCTGTGCCTGCTGCTCGCGGTCGCCGCCGTCACCCTCGTCGGCATCGGCCGCGCCGGGCACGGCGACGCGTCAAGGCCGGCGGGCGAGGCCGAGCGCGCCGTCGCCCGCGACGCCGCCGCCGATCTGCACGCCTCCGTCACGGCCCACGCCGACGCCCTCAGGGAGAGCGCCTCCGCGTTCACCGCCACGGCCGCCGAGGGCACGGCACCCGCCGCCGCGCTCAAGTCCCTCGTACCGCCGGACACCTCGGGCCGCGGCGCCGCCCTCCTCGACAGCGGCAGCGGCAGGCTGCTGGCCGGCAGCGGCGAGTCGCTGCCGCTCTCCGCCGTGCACGCCGCACAGGCCAGGCCGGGCGGACGCGCCCTCGCTCCCACGCTCGTCCCCGACGCCGGGGCCGGACCTCGCCTGCTCTACTTCGCCCGGGTCACCGTGCCGGGCTCCGGCCCGCGCATCCGCTGGCTGCTCGCCGTGTCCGAGACGGTGCAGGTGCCGAAGGTGCACGGCGACGGCCGCAGCGTCCGGCTCCTGCTGCCCGGCGGGCGCCCCCTCGCCTCCTCCGGCAGCGCGGACCTGCCGCAGGCAGCGCCCTCGCCCGCCCCGAGCCCCAGCTCCACCGGCATCCAGCGGCGCGTCCCGCTGCCCGCCGACACCGCGGCGCCGCTGCCGGCGACCGACGCCGGCCTGACCGCGCGGGCCGCGGCGGCGGCCGCCGCACCCGGCGCCGCCGACGCGGGCAGCCTGCTCGGCGCGGACTCCGACGGCCGCAGGACCGTGGCGGGCTGGGCCGCCGTCGGCACCGACGCGGACGCGCGCGACCTGCCGATGACCGTCTTCACCTACCGCACCGCGCGCTCCGGCGCCGCGGCCGCCGCCCACAGCGTGTTCGCCGCCGAGGCCGCGGGCGCCCTCGTGGTGCTGGCACTCCTGGTGTGGCTGGTGCTGTGGCTGACCGTGCAGCGCCCGCTGCTGCGCCTCCACCTCTCCGCCACCCGCCTCGCCTCGGCCACCGCGGCCGGCCGGCGGGACCCGCGCGGCGAGCTCGGCAGGCCCGTGCCGGTGCCGCGGTTCGGCGAGCCCGCCAGGATCGGGCGCGCGCTGGAGTCCCTGCGCCGCCAGGCCCAGCACGGCGAGGCGCCACCCGCGCCGCTGCCCGGCGGCACCGGCCGCGGTCCCGGCCTGCGGGCGCTCGTCGTGGTCTGCGCCGCCGTGCTCGCCGCCTGGTCGCTGCCGCTGCTGTTCCTCCTCAACCAGGTCGACGCGGCGAGCGCCGTGCCGGAGGACCAGGTACTCACCCAGCAGAGCCGCACCCAGTCGGCCGCCGACCGCACCCGTGCCTCGCTGGAACAGGCCACCCTCGAACTCGGTTCCGTGGCGCCGCGGGTCGGCGCGGGCTCCACGGCCCAGCGGCGCGCCGCCCTCCGCTCCTTCCTCCGCCACCACGGGCGCTTCCGCTCCGTCTACCTCGTGGACGGAGCCGGCCGCGCCCACGAGCACGAGGGCGCCGCGCCGCTGCGCACCGTGCACTCGGCGCCCTCGGGCACCGGCATCCTGAGCGTCAGCTCCACTGGTCGCGTCCCCGCCGTCGCCGCGCACGTGCCGGTGACCGTCGTCTCAGGCGGCAAGCAGACCCCGACCACCGAGCAGGTGTACGGCGAGATCGACGAGAGCCGCCTCGCCGACCGGCTGAAGCGCCCAGGGCTCGGCGACACCTATCTGGTCGACGGCGCGCACCGGGTACTCGCCGCCAGCGTCGGCTTCACCGCGTATCAGCAGCTCCCCGGCCAGGGGCTGACCGCGCTCACCGCGGACACGGCCGCCGGGGACGCGAAGCACCGCCACCCGGAGTCCGGGGTCGTCGGCGGCGGCCGCCGCGGCCTGGCCGCGCACGCCGCGGTCGCCGCGGCGGTGCCGCTGGCCGCGACGGGCCCCACGCAGGCACTCGACTGGCAGGTCGTGGCCGCCGAGCCCGCGCAGGCGCTGCCGCTTGCCGCGTACGAGACCCAGTGGTTCACGATGCTCGCCGGGCTGCTCGGCCTCACGGTGTCCCTCGCCTGCCTCGGCTGGCTGCACGTGGTCGTCGTTCGCCCGACCAGGTCGCTCGCCGTGCTCGCGGTCAACCTCGCGGAGGGCGACCGCCGCACGGTCCTCTACCCCGTCCACCACGACGAGGTCGGCTCCGTGACCCGCGGCTTCGAGCTGCTGCGCCAGGCCCTCACCCGCGAGGGCAGGCGCCCGGCCGCCGGCAGCACCGCCCCCGCCGCACCGCGGCCGCCCGCGGACCCCTTCGCCTCCGTGGGCCACGGCGTCCCCACCCGGGTCACCTGGGGGACCCCGGCGCAGTACGGCGAGGCCGGCGCGCCCGGCTCGGCCCACCACCCCGCGCCCCGGATCTAGCAAGAAGGACGACGTTGCTCTACCTCTACTGCGTGCTGCTGCTCAGCTGCGGCGCCCTGCTCGTCGCGGGGATCGTCGAACAGCGGCGCCACTATGCCTCGTTGGAGCAGATACCCGTGCGGGTGCTGGTCAACGGCATCCGCGGCAAGAGCTCCATCACCCGCCTGTGCGCGGGTGCGCTGCGCGGCGGTGACCTCGTGACCGTCGCCAAGACCACGGGCACGGCCGCCCGCTTCATCCACCCGGACGCCACGGAGGAGCCCGTCTTCCGCAAGTTCGGCCTGGCCAACGTGGTCGAGCAGATCGGCATCGTGCGGCGGGCGGCGACCTACCGCCCCGACGCGCTGGTGATCGAGTGCATGGCGGTGATGCCTGCGCTCCAAGAGATCAACCAGGAGAAGCTGATCCGCTCCACCATCGGCGTGCTGTGCAACGTGCGCGAGGACCACCTCGCGGAGATGGGGCCGACCCTGGACGACGTCGCGCGGTCGCTGTCCCGCTCGATGCCGGTCGGCGGCATCTGCGTGACCGCGGAGCGCGACCGGCTGCACATCCTCCAGGAGGAGGCCGAGGCGCGGAACTGCCGCCTGATCGCCGTCGACCCGGAGACGGTCAGCGACGCGGAGCTGCGCGGGTTCAGCTGGTTCACCTTCAAGGAGAACGTCGCCATCGCCCTGGCCGTCGCCGAACTCCTCGGCATCGACCGGGGGACGGCCCTCAAGGGCATGTACGACGCGCCGCCCGACCCCGGTGTGCTGTCCGTGGAGCGCTACCGCACCCAGGACGGCAAGCGGCTCAGGTTCGCCAACGTCTTCGCGGCCAACGACCCCGAGTCGACACTGATGAACGTCGAGCAGCTGGAGGACCTCGGCGCCATCGAGCGGCCGCTGAACGTCGTCATCAACTGCCGCCCCGACCGCGTCGAGCGCAACGGGCAGATGGGCGAGATCGTGCCGCGGCTCGCGCCCGACGCGGTCTTCCTCATCGGCCACCCCACCAAGAGCGCCAAGGACGCGATCCCCGCCGACTTCGCGGGGCGCGTCGTCGACCTCGGCGGCGACCGGCGCGACGCGGGCGAGCTGACCCGGGACATCCTCGCGGAACTCGGCGCCCGCTCCTCCCTGATCGCCATCGGCAACATCCACGGCCAGGGCGAGCTGTTCCTCGAACACCTCGCGGAGCTCCCGCTCGACGACGAGCAGGACGGCTGGGACGCCGCGGCCGGGCACGCCCCCGCCGCAGACCCGATGGAGGACGCGGGCACCGTGCCGCTCGCCGTCGCCCCGCCGCCCGAGCCCGAACCGTACAGCTGGGTCGCGGGACTTGAGAGCACCGGCGCCCAACGCGCGCTGACCGCACGGCACATCGCCGCGCTCCGGGCCCAACAGGCCCACGACCGTGCCGCGTACGCGGACGGCCCGGCCACGCACGCCGTGCGCGTGCCGAGCTCCCGCGAGGAGGCGGCGCGGGGCGCCGCCCGCAGGGCCGCCACCGCACACGCACCGCACGGGCCTGGCCCGTGGCCGCACGGCCACAGGCCGTACGGCCAGGAGCCGGCCACCGGCCCGTACGGCGCGGGGCCCGTGCCGGGCGGCCCGTACAGCGGAGAGCCTGCGGCCACCGGGCCGCACGGGCCGGGCCCGGCCGGCGCCGCACCGTACCCGTACCCGTACGACCAGGGACGACGACCCGACCAGGACCACCCGGGCCGAGAGCGACCGGACCAGGACAGCCCAGGCCAGGACCGCTCCGCGCAGGGCGCGTTCGGGCGCAGCGCCTTCGAGCAGGCCCCCTCCGGGCCGCGCCCCTTCGACCAGAGCGGCTTCGACCAGAACCGCCTCGACCAGAACCAGCCGAGGAACCCCGAGTGATCCCCGCCGATGTCACGCCCACCGTCGCCGTCCTCGGGATCGCTCTCGGGCTGGTCTTCTCCCTGGTCTGCTACCTCACGACCAACCTCTCCCCCGGCGGCATGATCACCCCGGGCTGGCTCGCCGTCAGCCTGGTCACCAGCCTTGAGCGGTCCGGCCTGATGCTCGGCGTCACCCTGCTCACCTGGGGCCTCACCAAGGTGTTGCAGCGCAACGTGATCCTGTACGGCAAGCGGCTGTTCGCCGCGGTCGTGCTGTGCGCCGTGCTGCTCCAGTGCACCCTGATGATCCTGCTGCACGAGGAGTTCCCGCTCCTCTACACGACGCAGACCCTCGGCTTCATCGTGCCGGGCCTGATCGCCTACCAGCTGGTGCGGCAGCCCGTCGCCGCCACCGCCATCTCCACCAGCGCCGTGACCCTGGCCACCTATGTCGTCCTCGCGGTCGGCCTGCTTCTCGGCGTCATGCCCACGACCTGAACCGCAGTTCCCCGAGGAGGTCTTGCGATGGACCCCGTACAGCACGAGCCCCCGCGCACCCGGCGGGCCGGCGGCCACCGCTCCCAGGGCCGCGGGCCCACCGGGGTGAGCAGGCGCGGCCTGCTCGCCGCGGCGGCCGGTGTCGCCGTGCTCGGCGCGGGCGGCGGCTACCTGTGGACCCGCGAGCGCGCCGCCGCCCCGGACCCGGCGGCGGGCGGCGTGCGCCCGGTGGCGGGCACGTCGCCCGCGGCCGCCGCGGGCAGCGCCACCTTCGAGCGGCTGAGCGGCCCCCCGCGCACGGTGGCGCGCTCCGCGGCGGGCGACGTGATCGCCACCTTCACCGACGGGGCGCGCAGCGCCGTGCTGACCGGCGCGAGCAGGACCTGGCGCGAGCCGCGCACCACGAGCGCCGCCGTGACGAGCGACGCGCACGTGCGGCTGATGCCCGGCGCGTGGAGCGCGGGCAAGGAGAAGACCGCCTGGTTCAAGGGGTGGTTCCCGAAGACGCTCGCGTCGGCCGAGCCCGACATCCTCGACACGGCCTTCCAGTACGGCGACGGGGCACCCACCAGGCGCACCGCCAAGGGCCTGCGCTACGCGGGGGACGCGCAGTTCGGCCCGGTCGTGCCGGGCGAGTCCGAGCAGTCCTTCCACTACCACGACGAGAAGTCGGACTTCTACGACTACCTGGGCATCCCGTGGACGTTCGCCGACGGCACCCGCGCGCAGCCCGAGTCCGCGCGCCTCGGCGACGTCGACTGCTCGGGCTTCATGCGTCTCGTGTGGGGCTACCGCGCGGGCTTCCCGCTGCACGACACCAACACGGCGGGCGTCGGCCTGCCGCGCCGCGCCTTCGCGATCGCCGCCTACGCGCCCGGGGTCCTGCTGATCCCCGACACCCAGCGGCGCCCCACCGACATCTCGCTGCTGCAACCCGGTGACCTGGTCTTCTTCGCGATCAACATCGGCAAGCCCATCGCCATCGACCACTGCGGGCTGTACCTCGGCCTCGACGACGCGGGCCACTCGCGCTTCCTGTCGAGCAGGTCCCAGGCGAACGGCCCCACCATGGGCGACCTGGCGGGCCGCGCCACCCTCGACGGCGGCGGCTTCTACGCGGAGGGGCTGCGCGTGGCCCGCAGGCTCTGAGGTGTCGCGGGCCTCGGTGTGCGGCCCGCACACTCGTCGCGGGCCTCAGCCCGCGGCCCGTACGCGCGCCGCGGCGAGGGGGCGGTGTGCCGCAGTCGAGGCCCTGGAGGAGTTGACGCTCCAGCGGTAGCCGGCGAAGCCGCCCGCCGCGTCCGCGTAGAGGACCATGTGGCCGAAGCCCGCGCCGGTGTGCCTGTGCACGTGCGAGACGCTGTCCCGGTCCCCTCGGTAGGTCAGGCGGGTGTCCGGATACCTCTCGTACAGCGCGCGCGTGCCGCGCTCGGGGTCGCCGTGCGGGGAGTCCGTGCAGTCCACGACCTCGAAGACGTGCCCGACCGCGTCCCTGCCGACCTGCTCGTCCACGGGCGACGCGAGGACGCCGCGGGCCGCGCGGACCATCACGATGTGCCCCGAGTACCAGAGCCCGGCGTCCCGGTAGTCGATCGCGACCAGGTCACCGGGGCGCAGCGCCTTCGGCCCTGCCACCCGCTCGAAGTAAGGGGCGCCCGCGCCTGCGGCGAAGCCCGCGCGGAACTCGGCCGCGTTGGGGAACCGCTTGCGGGTGTCGCGCAGGCCGCGCCCGGAGAAGAACCGGTCGCGGAAGAACGCCCCGGTGGCCCAGCCGCCGTCCGTGCCGGGGCCGTAGGCGTGCTCCAGCACCAGCGCCTGGAACGAGCCGCACTGGGCCAGCACCTCAGGCCGGCCCTCCCACTGGACCCGGGTCACCCGGCCGTCGTCCTCGTGCACCTTCTTGTACGCGTTGCGGCCCGCGTCCCAGCCGATGCCGAGCAGTGAATCCACCAGGCCGACCGCGGCCGTCAGATGCGGCGGTGCTCCCGTCATGTGCGGCGCACCCGACCCCTTCGCGTCATCGCGGCGGCCGGGCCCCGAGCAGGCGGCAGCGGCCCCGGCCGCGAGCACGGCGGCGGCACCCGCCATCAGCCGCCTGCGCGAGACGGGCCCCACTGCGCTGCGCCCGGCCACGTCCGCCCCCGCTCATACCGTCATGAACTCCCATGAAATCCCATGAACTCCACGGCCGGCCCGGAAGTCTACCGGCCGGGCCCCCGCCTGCCCCGCCCACCAGGTGAGACGGCCGCACAGGGCGGCGTGGGCGGGGTTCCTCCCGCGTAGACTCCGTCCGTGGCAAAGGTGACGCGGGACGATGTGGCACGGCTTGCGGGGACGTCGACCGCGGTGGTCAGCTACGTCATCAACAACGGACCCCGGCCGGTCGCCCCGGCCACCCGCGAGCGGGTGCTCGCCGCCATCAAGGAGCTGGGGTACCGGCCCGACCGGGTCGCCCAGGCCATGGCCTCCCGGCGTACGGACCTCATAGGGATGATCGTCCCCGACGCGCGCCAGCCGTTCTTCGGCGAGATGGCGCACGCGGTGGAGCAGGCCGCGGCCGAGCGCGGGAAGATGGTGCTCGTCGGCAACTCCGACTACCGCGGCGAGCGCGAGGTCCACTACCTGCGGGCGTTCCTCGGCATGCGGGTCTCGGGGCTCATCCTCGTCGCCCAGGGCCCGAGCGAGGGCGCGGCGGCCGAGATCGACGCGTGGGACGCCCGCGTGGTGCTGCTGCACGAGCGGCCCGAGTCCATCGACGACGTCGCCGTCGTCACCGACGACGTCGGCGGCGCACAGCTCGCCACCAGGCACCTGCTGGAGCACGGCCACGCGTACGTCGCCTGCCTGGGCGGCGTGGAGACGACCCCGTCCGTGGGCGACCCGGTCGCCGACCACGTCGAGGGGTGGCGGCGGGCCATGCTGGAGTCCGGCAGGTCCACCGAGGGGCGCCTGTTCGAGGCGCCGTACAACCGCTACGACGCGTACGGGCTCGCGCTGGAACTGCTCTCGGGCCCGAACCGGCCGCCCGCCGTCTTCTGCTCGACGGACGACCAGGCGATCGGGCTGCTGCGCGCGGCGCGCGAGCTGCGGATCGACGTGCCGGGCGAGCTCGCGGTCGCCGGGTTCGACGACGTCAAGGAGGCGGCGCTGACGGATCCGCCGCTGACGACGGTCTCCTCCGACCGGCCCGCGATGGCGAGGGCCGCAGTCGACCTGGTGCTCGACGACGGGCTGCGGATCGCGGGGCGCCGCGACGGGGGCACGGGCCGGGTGCGGCAGTTCCCGTCCGCGCTGATCGTCCGCCGCTCCTGCGGCTGCTCCTAGCGTCTCTGCGTCTCTCGGCGTCCGGCCGGACCGGACCGGAGAGCCACCCGCCAGGCCGACGGCTTGCGTCCACGGCGGTCCGGGCGCTCCCGCCCTGTTCATGGGGTGTTTCGGGTGGGTTCGGGGGACTCCGTACGGCGGCCGCGGGCGCTTCCTTATATCGGGCATACGCACTTCTGTCGGGCTTCTCACAGCGCCCTCATAGTCTTTTCATGTCACGGTCGGAAAGTCATAGCCATGACGAACTTCTTCGGGCACCGCGACAGCCAGCACAGCGACGACCAGTCCTTCGGCGAGCAGCCTGAGCAGGCGCAGCAGCAGCCTCACCAGGCCCCGCAGCAGCCGTACGCGTCATTCTCGGAGCGCTCGGAGCGCCCGGAGCGCTCCGAGGGATCCGGGCGCTCCGAGGCCGGGACGCCCGCCTCGCCCTACGCCGCCCCGGCGGAACCCGCGTACGGCGGCTCCTCCTCCGGCGGCTTCCCCCCGCCGCCCGCCTACGCGCCGGGCCAGGACGGCGGCGACGGCGGGCACCACGGACACGGCGCCGGCCGCCGCAGGGCCCGCGGCCCGGTCGCGCTGGTCGCCGCGGTCGCGCTCGCGGCCGCGGTGGTCGGCGGCGGCGTGGCGACCGTGCTCACCAAGAACGCCGACAGCAACCCCAACGCCAGCACCACGGTCGGCGTCAGCGGCACCACTGTCTCGCAGAGCAGCAAGGGCACGGTGGCGGGCGTCGCGCAGGCCGTGACCCCGGCCATCGTGGAGATCACCGCGGACTCGCAGGGCGGCGAGTCGATCGGCTCGGGCGTCGTCATCACCTCGGACGGCCAGGTCCTCACCAACAACCACGTCGTGTCGGGCGCCTCGCAGGTCAAGGTGAAGCTGAGCACAGGCAAGACCTACACCGCGAGCGTCCTCGGCACCGACCCGGACAAGGACCTCGCCCTCATCAAGCTGCAGGGCGCGAGCGGGCTGAAGACCGCGGGCCTCGGCGACTCGGACTCCGTGCACGTCGGCGACCAGGTGGTCGCGATCGGCTCCCCGCAGGGCCTCCAGTCCACCGTCACCAGCGGCATCATCTCCGCGCTCGACCGCGACGTCACCGTCCCGAAGGAGGACGGCGACAGCCAGAGCCAGAGCCAGGGGCAGAGCGAGGGCCAGAGCGGCGGCGGCCTGTTCGGCGGCGGGTCGGGCAGCGGCGGCAGCGACAACTGGCCCTTCGAGTTCGGCGGGCAGCAGTTCAACGGCGACACCGGCAGCCAGACCACCACCTACAAGGCGTTCCAGACAGACGCGTCCCTCAACCCGGGCAACTCGGGCGGCGCGCTGATCGACATGAACGGCGACGTCATCGGCATCAACTCGGCCATGTACGCGCCCTCCTCGGGCGGCAGCACGAGCGGCGACTCCAGCTCGGCCGGCAGCGTCGGGCTCGGCTTCGCCATCCCCGTCAACACGGTCAAGGCCGACCTGGCGTCGCTGCGCGACGGCGGCAGCTCCGGAAACTGACGTCAACGGCCCCGCACCAGAGAGGACGGACCCCGTGGCGCACTCCGTTACCTTCGGATACGACGTCGAGGGAGTCGACGGCACCGAGGGCAGGGACGGAAGAGGGAGCAGCGACATGAGTTCCGCCGAGGCGGAGACCCAGCGGATTCTGATCGTGGACGACGAACCCGCGGTGCGCGAGGCGCTCCGGCGCAGCCTCACCTTCGACGGGTACGGCACCGAGGTCGCCGTCGACGGCTTCGACGCCCTGGCCAAGGCCGAGGCGTACGCCCCCGACCTGATCGTGCTGGACATCCAGATGCCCCGCATGGACGGCCTGACGGCGGCCCGCAGGCTCAGGAACGGCGGCTCCAGGGTGCCGATCCTGATGCTCACCGCCCGCGACACGGTCGGCGACCGGGTCACGGGGCTCGACGCGGGCGCGGACGACTACCTGGTCAAGCCGTTCGAGCTGGACGAGCTGTTCGCCCGCATCCGCGCCCTGCTGCGCCGCAGCTCCTACCTGGCGTCCGCGTCCGGCGCCACGGCCGTGCCCGAGGACGACGTGCTGTCCTTCGCCGACCTCAGGATGGACCTGACCACCCGCGAGGTGACCCGCGGCGAGCGCCGCGTCGAGCTGACGCGCACCGAGTTCACCCTGCTGGAGATGTTCCTCGCGCACCCGCGCCAGGTGCTCACCCGCGAGCAGATCCTCAAGGCCGTGTGGGGCTTCGACTTCGAGCCGAGCTCCAACTCCCTCGACGTCTACGTGATGTACCTGCGCCGCAAGACCGAGGGCGGCGGCGAGCCGCGCCTCGTCCACACGGTGCGCGGCGTCGGCTACGTCCTGCGCACGGACAACCCCGGCGGCGGCGCATGACGGACCCCTCCCGCGACCGCCGGGACGGCACGTACGGCTCGACGGGGCAGGTCGAGGAGAACGCCGAGGACACGGACGGCACGGACGGCACGGAAGGCACGGCGGACGCGCACGGCGCGGACGACACCGAGGGGGTCGGCGGCCCGCACGGCGAGCGGCACGAGCCGGCGGCGGCGCGGCCGGCCCGCGGCCGCACGACCCTCGCGATCCGCCTCACCGCGCCCGTACGCCGCTTCGGCGCGCTGCCGATCCGCTCGCGGATGGCGCTGCTCGTGGCCGCGGCGGTCGCGATCGCGGTGGCCGTCGTCGCCGTCGCGAGCTGGCTGCTCACCCGCAGCCAGCTGCGCAACGAGCTCGACAACTCACTGCGCAACAGCACTGCCCCCAGCAGCCAGATCTCCAGCGCCATCGACACCTGCAACCAGGGCAGCAGCTCGCACTCCGACTCCGGCACGGACTCCACAGGACGCGGCACCGCGCCGTCCGGCTCCGAGCAGGCCTTCGCGTACTTCCAGGTGGTGTTCGACGACGGCTCCCGCTGCGTGGCCGTGGGCTCGCAGCCGGTGAAGGTGCAGGCCGAGGACGTGACCGTGGCCCGGCAGAACACGCCGGAGTCGCCGGTGCACACCAGCACGACGGACAGCGGCCAGCAGGTCCAGGTCCACACCCGGCTCCAGTCGATCCGCTACGGGCCGCCCGGCAGCCCGCTGCGGGTGGTGGCCGTGAGCATCTCCCGGCCCGTCGACGAGATCCAGACCTCGCTGAACCGGCTCGCGCTGCTGCTCACCGTCGTCGCGGGGATCGGCGTGCTGGGCGCTGGCGCTGCCGGCCTGTGGATCGCGCGGACCGGGCTGCGGCCCGTCGACGGGCTCACCAGGGCCGTCGAGCACGTGGCGCGCACCGAGGACCTCAGCGTCCGCATCCCCGTCGACGGGGAGGACGAGATCGCCCGGCTCTCGCGGTCGTTCAACTCGATGACCGCCGCGCTCGCCTCGTCCCGCGACCGGCAGTCGCAGCTGATCGCCGACGCGGGCCACGAGCTGCGCACGCCGCTGACCTCGCTGCGCACCAACATCGAGCTGCTGGCCCGCAGCGAGGAGACAGGAAGGGCCATCCCCGCCGACGACCGCAGGGCGCTGATGGCGTCCGTCACGGCGCAGATGTCGGAGCTCGCCGCGCTCATCGGCGACCTCCAGGAGCTGTCGCGGCCCGACGCGCTCGCGCCCGGCCAGGTGCGGGTGGTCGCGCTGCACGAGGTCGTGGAGCAGGCGCTGCGCCGCGCCCGGCTGCGCGGCCCCGACCTCGCCATCGACGCGACGACCTCCGACTGGTACGTACGGGCCGAGCCGGCGACCCTGGAGCGCGCCGTCGTCAACGTCCTCGACAACGCGGTGAAGTTCAGCCCGCCCGGCGGCAGTGTGGCCGTGCGGCTCGACGGCGCGGGCGTGCTGACCGTGCGGGACCACGGGCCCGGCATCCCGCCCGAGGACCTTCCGCACGTCTTCGAGCGCTTCTGGCGCTCGCCCTCCGCCCGCTCCCTGCCGGGTTCCGGGCTCGGGCTCGCGATCGTCGCCCGTACGCTCCAGCAGGCCGGCGGCGAGATCACGCTCGAACCCGCCGACGGCGGCGGCACCGTCGCGCGCATCCGGCTGCCGGGGGCGCCGACCCCGCCGCCCGACGTCCCGCCCGACGTGTCCGGCGGCACCCCGGGCGACGGGTGGGGCGGGGAGGGCGCCGTACCCTCGTCGCATGACTGACGCAGCAGCTCGCGAGCCCGCGCGGCGGGTCCAGACCTTCGACGCGCTCACGGACGACCAGGCAGCGGCCGTGCTGGGCCTGCTCGCCGACACGGCGGCCTCCGACGGCCTCCAGGCCGTCTCCGAGCAGGGCAGGCTCCAGCTCCGCGGCGGCGCGCGCCCAGGGGTGCGGCACTTCCTGCTCTCGGTCGGCGACACCGTCGTCGGGTACGCGCAGCTGGACGGCGGCGACCCGGTGGAGGCGCCCTCCGCCGAGCTGCTCGTGCACCCGTCGTGGCGCGGCCGCGGCCACGGCAGGGCCCTCGGTGACGCGCTGCTCGCCGCGTCCGGGCGGCGCCTGCGGGTCTGGGCGCACGGCGGCAAGCCCGCGGCCCGCCACCTGGCGCAGGTGCTCGGCCTCAGCCTCTTCCGCGAGCTGCGCCAGCTGCGGCGGCCGCTCGCCCCGCTCGACATCCAGGAACCCGCGCTGCCCGCGGGCGTCGCGATCCGCACGTACGTGCCCGGCGCGGACGACGCGGCCTGGCTCGCGCTCAACGCGGCGGCCTTCGCGCACCACCCCGAGCAGGGCGGCATGACGCAGCGCGACCTGGACGACCGCATGGCCGAGCCGTGGTTCGACCCGAAGGGCTTCTTCCTCGCGGAGCGCGCGGGCGAGCTGCTCGGCTTCCACTGGACCAAGGTCCACGCGCAGGAGCAGCTCGGCGAGGTCTACGTGGTGGGCATCAGCCCCGCCGCCCAGGGCGGCGGCCTCGGCAAGGCCCTCACCGCGATCGGCCTGCGCCACCTGGCCGCGGAGGGCCTGCCCACGGCGATGCTCTACGTGGACGGCGACAACACACCGGCCCTCCGCGTCTACGAAGGCCTCGGCTTCACCACCTACGAAACCGACCTCATGTACCGCACAGAACTCTGAGCGCCGGGGGCGCGCCCGCTGTGGCCCGGGCGCGGCGGACCGGCACCGCGGCGCGCGCCCCATGCGGGCGCTGCCGCCCCCTGGGGGTAGCGGCTCGCTTTCCTTCACGTCATCTCCTCGTCACCGGTCATTCAGCGGCCCTTGCGACCCTCGCGGAATGCAGCCCGCTGTGCCCCCCACCCAGAACGGCAGGAACCCCTTCTCCCCCGCTCGCTCCAACGCGCCCGACGCCCCCTCCGCGCGGAAGAATGGGGACATGAGCCAGCAGCCCGCCGAGGTACCGGTCCAGCAGTCCACGCCCGCGCGCCCCCAGGGGCCCGCGACCCAGCCCTCCGTCGGATTCCTCGCGGCGCACCGGCCGAGCACGGTCGCGGGCACCGTCTCCGACCTGGAGCCCGACCTCGACTCCGACCTCGACACCTACGAGGAGAGCGGCGTCCCCGAGGGCGCCGAGCAGCTCCCGCAGGGACGGTTCCTCGACCGGGAGCGCAGCTGGCTCGCGTTCAACGAGCGGGTGCTCGAACTCGCCGAGGACCCCGCGACCCCGCTGCTCGAGCGCGCGAACTTCCTCGCGATCTTCGCCTCCAACCTCGACGAGTTCTTCATGGTCCGCGTCGCGGGCCTCAAGCGCCGCATCGCGACCGGCGTGGCCACCAGGTCGGCCTCCGGGCTCCAGCCGCGCGAGGTGCTCGACCTGATCTGGACCCGCTCGCGGGAGCTCATGGCCCGGCACGCGGCCTGCTACCAGCAGGACATCGCGCCCGCCCTCGGCGACGAGGGCATCCACATCGTGCGCTGGCCGGAGCTGACGGAGAAGGAGCAGGCCCGCCTGTTCACCCTCTTCCGGCAGCAGATCTTCCCCGTCCTGACCCCGCTCGCCGTGGATCCCGCGCACCCCTTCCCTTACATCTCGGGGCTCTCCCTGAACCTCGCCGTCGTGGTGCGCAACCCCGTCAGCGGCCACCGCCACTTCGCCCGCGTCAAGGTCCCGCCGCTGCTCTCGCGGTTCCTCGAGGCGTCCCCGCAGCGGTACGTGCCGCTGGAGGACGTCATAGCCGCGCACCTGGAGGAGCTGTTCCCCGGCATGGAGGTGCTCGCGCACCACATGTTCCGGGTGACGCGCAACGAGGACCTGGAGGTCGAGGAGGACGACACCGAGAACCTCCTCAAGGCGCTGGAGAAGGAGCTCATGCGGCGCCGCTTCGGCCCGCCGGTGCGCCTGGAGGTCGAGGAGTCCATCGACCCGTACGTGCTCGACCTGCTGGTGCGCGAGCTGAAGGTGTCCGACGCCGAGGTGTACCCGCTGCCGGGGCCGCTCGACCTGACGGCGCTGTTCGGCGTGGCGTCGCTGGAGCGGCCCGAGCTGAAGTACCCCCGGTTCATCGCGGGCATCCACCGCGACCTCTCGGAGGTGGAGTCCGCGTCGGCGCCTGACATCTTCGCCGCGCTGCGCGAGCGCGACGTGCTGCTGCACCACCCGTACGACTCGTTCTCCACGTCCGTGCAGGCGTTCCTCGAACAGGCGGCGGCCGACCCCGACGTCCTCGCGATCAAGCAGACGCTGTACCGCACGTCCGGGGACTCCCCCATCGTGGACGCGCTGATCGACGCGGCCGAGTCGGGCAAGCAGGTCCTCGTCCTGGTCGAGATCAAGGCGCGCTTCGACGAGCAGGCCAACATCAAGTGGGCCCGCAAGCTGGAGGAGGCGGGCTGCCATGTCGTCTACGGCCTGGTCGGACTGAAGACCCACTGCAAGCTCTCCCTGGTCGTGCGGCAGGAGGGCGACACCCTGCGCCGCTACAGCCACGTCGGCACCGGCAACTACCACCCGAAGACCGCGCGGCTCTACGAGGACCTCGGCCTGCTCACCGCCGACCCGCAGGTGGGCGCCGACCTGTCCGACCTGTTCAACCGGCTCTCCGGCTACTCGCGCCGCGAGACCTACCGCAGGCTGCTGGTCGCGCCGAAGTCCCTGCGGGACGGCCTGGTCTCCCGGATCAACAAGGAGGCGGCACACCACCGCGCGGGCCGGCCCGCCTACGTGAAGATCAAGGTCAACTCGATGGTGGACGAGGCCGTGATCGACGCCCTGTACCGGGCCGCGCAGGCCGGGGTGCCCGTCGACATCTGGGTGCGCGGCATCTGCGCGATCCGGCCGGGCGTCCAGGGTCTCTCGGAGAACATCCGCGTGCGCTCCATACTCGGCCGCTTCCTCGAACACTCCCGCGTCTTCGCGTTCTGCAACGGCGGCGAGCCCGAGGTGTGGCTCGGCAGCGCCGACATGATGCACCGCAACCTCGACCGCCGCATAGAGGCCCTCGTACGGGTCACCGACCCGGCGCACCGCGCCGCGCTGACCCGGCTCCTGGAGACCGGCATGTCCGACCGGACCTCCTCCTGGCACCTCGGCCCCGACGGCGAGTGGACGCGGCGCTCCACGGACGCGGAGGGGCTGCCCCTGCGGCACGTACAAGAAATGCTCATTGACGCCCGGAGGCGCCGGCGTGCAGCACCATGAAGTCGAGACCGACCAGCTGACGGCGGCCGCGGGGGAGGTGCTCTCCCGGTACCTGCACTCCCGGGCCGGCGACTTCCTGCGCAGCCTGCGGCTGTACGGCGAGAGCGGCTCCGACACCGCGGCGGCCGAGCAGGCGGCCCGTGCCCTGCGCGGCTCGGCGCGCAGGATCAGCGGCACCCTGTACACCTACCGCGGCATGTTCGAGCCGGGGTGGGCCGACCACCTGCGGGCCGAGCTTGCGTGGCTCTCCGGGACGCTCGCGCAGGAGCACGCCTGCACGGCCCGCCTGCACCGGCTGGTCGCGGCGCTCGCCAGGCTCTCCGGCGTCGGCACCGCAGCGGGCGCGGTCGACGGGGCCTCGCCCGGCGCGGCCGAGGCCGCCGTCCCCGCGGGAGCGGCTGCGCGGTCCTGTGCGGTGCCGACCGCCCGCGCGGCGAACGGCGCGCTCCCCGACGCCGGGGCCCCGCCGCCCGGCGCGCTCACGGTCGGCGCCTCCCGGGCCGGCGCCCTGCTCGACCGGCAGCTGACCCTCGCGCGCACCCGCGCACACTCCGCCGCGCTCCAGGCCCTCGGCTCCTCGCGCTTCCACGCCGTCGCCGACGCGGTCGCCGTGCTCGCCTCCGAGGTACCGCTCGCGCCGCCCGCGGCGACGGCGGCGCCCGACGCGCTCGGCGCGCCGGGCGAGCGCGCCAGGCTCCAGCTGCTCGACGCGGTCGCCGCGCTGCCGCTGGCGCGCGCCGCCCACCCGTACAACGCGGAGGCCCTGGTCCACGGCCTGTCCACGGCGTCGGAAGGCGAGGCGCAGGACGCGCCGTGGCACCAGGTGCGGCAGCTGCTGCGGCTGCACCGCTACGCCGAGGAGGTGTGGTGCGCAGGCGGCGCGCCCGACCCGCTGCTCGCCGACGCGGGGTGCGCCCTCGACCGGCACCGCGACGCTGCGGAGGCGTCGGCCGCCGCCGCGAACGCGGCCCGCACCCCGCGGATCGCCCCGGCGACGGCGTACGCGCTGGGCGTGCTCCACGCCGACCAGCGCCTGGAGGTCGAGGCGGCGCGCTTCGCCTTCCAGCGGCTGTGGCAGCAGTCCGCCGCGGCCCGCTGAGGCGGTTTCCTGTCCCGGCGCGGATGGGCCCCGGGCCCGCGGGGCATACGGTCCAGCGGTGTGCGGCCCGCGACGCGACGTGAACGGCGGTGACCATGACGGCAGCGGATCCCGGGCGGCCTGACGGCGCGGTGCTCGCCGCCGGCTGCGTCCTGTGGCGGCGCGCGGGCGGCACCGTGGAGATCTGCCTCGTGCACCGGCCGAAGTACGACGACTGGTCGCATCCGAAGGGCAAGCTCAAGCCGGGTGAGAGCGCGCTCGCGGGGGCGCTGCGCGAGGTGCTTGAGGAGACCGGCCACTACTGCGTGCCGGGGCAGCCCCTGGGCACGGTGCGCTACGAGGCCGAGGGGCGGCCCAAGTCCGTCACGTACTGGGCGGCGGAGGAGAGCGGCGGCACGTTCACCCCCCACAGCGAGGTCGACCGCGTCCTGTGGCTGCCGCTCGCCGCCGCGCGCGAGCGCCTGACCCACCCGCGCGACCGCGCACTCCTCGACCGCATCGCCCCCGGCTCCGCCTGACCGCGCCGGCGCCTCCGCGGGGAGCGAAAGCGCGCCTGAATCGACACCTCCGCGACAGCCGAACCGACACCTGCGGGCGCTAGACGCCGGGGCCGAACCAGGCCGTCCCCCACGGTTCACCCCTCGTTCATTTCCCCCCGCAGACGGCTTCACCTCATCTGCCTAATTTCGGGCTTACCAGGTAACGCGCCACACGGCGCGTGACCGGCTCACCCGACGCACGCCGCCATCGCGTTCCGAGACGAACGGCGGCTCCTGGAAGGAAACACCCGAAGTGAAGCTTCTGCGCAAGAACGGGCTGCGTGCCACCGCGCTCGGTGCCCTCGCCGTGTCAGGCGCCCTGGTTCTCACGGCGTGCGGCTCGGACGACAACAGCAGCGGCAGCAGCGCGAGCGCGAGCGCCTCAGGCCCCGCGGGCGCGTCCCAGGCCGCCGGTTCCGTCGACTGCGGCAAGGGCTCGGGCAACCTGCTGGCCTCCGGCTCCACGGCCCAGCAGAACGCCATGGACCAGTGGGTCAAGAACTTCATGCAGTCCTGCTCCGGCACCCAGATCAACTACAAGGGCATCGGCTCCGGCGCGGGCGTGCAGCAGTTCCTCCAGGGCCAGACGGCGTTCGCGGGCTCCGACTCGCCGCTCAAGCCCGAGCAGATCACCCAGTCCAAGAAGGTCTGCTCCGGCGGCCAGGCCATCGACCTGCCCATGGTCGGCGGCCCGATCTCGGTGATCTACAACGTCCCCGGCGTCGACAACCTCACGCTGGACGCGCCGACCCTGGCGAAGATCTTCAACTCGAAGATCACCAAGTGGAACGACCCGGCCATCGCCAAGCTGAACCCGGGCGCCAAGCTGCCCGCCACGGCGATCCAGCCCTTCCACCGCTCGGACGACTCCGGCACGACGGACAACTTCACCAAGTACCTGATCGCCGCCGCCAAGAGCGACTGGCCCTTCTCCGGCGGCCAGACCTGGCAGGCCAAGGGCGGCCAGTCCGCGCAGGGCTCCGCCAACGTCGCCTCGCAGGTCAAGCAGACCGCGGGCGCCATCGGCTACGCCGAGCTCTCGTACGCCAACTCCAACCAGCTCCCGACGGTCCAGCTGAACACCGGCGCCTCCGCCCCGGTCAAGGTCAGCGCCGACTCCGCGTCGAAGGCCATCGCGGACGCGAAGGTCGTCGGCACGGGCGGCGACCTCGCCCTCCAGCTCAACTACACCACCAAGGCCGAGGGCGCCTGGCCCATCACGCTGGTGACCAACGAGATCCTCTGCGACAAGGGCAACAAGGCGGCGACGCTCGACGCCACGAAGTCCTTCCTGAACTACATCGCGAGCGACGACGCCCAGAAGCAGATCACCTCGCTGGGCTACGCGCCGCTGCCGGACAACATCGCCACGCAGGTCCGTACCGCGATCGGTTCGCTCTCCTGACCCGCGGGGCCGCCCGCCCCGCCCGCTGATCCATGTACGGCAGGTCCCGCGTGGCTCCCAGCCCCGCGGGGCCTGCGTACATCCGGTGCACCGCCGCCGGGGGAGCACCGCTCCCCCACCCAGACCGGAGACACATCCATGGACACAACCCAGACGGCCGACGCGCCGCCACCAAGCCCGCCCGCCCCGCAGGACGGGGCGGAAAGCGGCGTCGAGAAGCGCCCCGCGCTCCGCCTCGGCGACCGGATCTTCCTCGGCTTCTCCGGGGGCTCCGGCATCCTGCTGCTCGTGGTGATGGCCGCCATCGCCGGCTTCCTCACCTACCGCGCGGTCAACGCGATCTCGCAGGACCACGGCAACTTCTTCACGACCTTCGAGTGGAACGCCGACAGCACCCCGCCGGTCTTCGGCATCGCGGTCCTCGCCTTCGGCACGGTCGTCAGCTCGATCATCGCCATGGCGATCGCCGTGCCGGTCTCCCTCGGCATCGCGCTGTTCATCACGCACTACGCGCACCGCAGGGTCGCCACGCCGCTCGCCTACCTCGTGGACCTGCTCGCGGCCGTGCCCAGCATCGTCTACGGCCTGTGGGGCGCGCTGTTCCTCGTGCCGCACATGAACGGCCTCGACCTCTGGCTCGACAAGTACTTCGGCTGGACGTACCTCTTCGACCAGTCCTCGCCGGGATCCGCCGCGCGCTCGCTGTTCACGGTGTCGATCCTGCTCGCGATCATGATCGTGCCGATCATCACCAACGTGAGCCGCGAGGTCTTCCGGCAGGCGCCGCGCATGCACCAGGAGGCGGCGCTCGCCCTCGGCGCGACGCGCTGGGAGGTCATCCGCCTCTCCGTGCTGCCGTTCGCGCGCTCCGGCGTGATCAGCGCCTCGATGCTCGGACTCGGCCGCGCGCTCGGCGAGACGATGGCCGTCGCGACGGTCCTGTCGTCCTCCTCGGTGCTCTCGCTCCACCTGCTCGACCCGCAGGGCGGCACGTTCGCCCAGAACATCGCCGCGCACTTCGGCGAGGCGACCGACTTCGGCAGGGACGCGCTGATCGCGGGCGGCCTCGTGCTGTTCGTCATCACGCTGATCGTCAACGGCGCGGCCCGCCTGATCATCGCGCGCCGCAAGGAGTACTCGGGGGTCGACGCATGAGCCACACCGTGAACGACCTCGACACCGCACGGGCCGCGGCGCCCGGCTCGCCGCTGGCCCGCAACCGGCTCCCCCGCTGGACGCCGCTCGCCCTCGCCGTCGCGGCGGTCCTCGTCGGCTGCGGCATCGGCGCCGGCGCCGGTCTGAGCAGCCACATCCAGTGGGGCCTGATCGCGCTCGTGCTGTTCATCGCCTCGAACTACGTCGTCACTCGGATCGCGGACGGCCGGCGGCAGGCCAAGGACCGGGTGGCGACCAGCCTCGTCTACGCCTGCTTCATCCTGGCGGTCGTCCCGCTGGTCTCCCTGGTCGAGACGACCGTCGCGAAGGGCGCGAAGGTGCTCGACGGCACCTTCCTCAGCCACTCGATGAGCGGTGTCCTCGGCACCGAGCCGGGCGGCGGCGTCTACCACGCGATCATCGGCACGCTCGAACAGGTCGGCATCGCCACCGTCATCGCCGTGCCGATCGGCGTCTTCACCGCGATCTACCTGGTCGAGTACGGCAAGGGCTCCCTGGCAAGGGCCATCACGTTCTTCGTCGACGTCATGACGGGCATCCCGTCCATCGTCGCCGGCCTGTTCATCCTGTCCTTCTGGATCCTCATCCTGGGCTTCGGCTTCTCCGGCTTCGCCGGGTCGCTGGCCCTGACGATCCTGATGATGCCGATCGTCGTGCGCTCCACCGAGGAGATGCTCAAGCTCGTCCCGAACGAGCTGCGCGAGGCGTCGTACGCCCTCGGCGTGCCCAAGTGGCGCACGATCACCAGCATCGTCATCCCGACGTCCATCGGCGGCATCATCACCGGCATCGTGCTGGCCGTCGCCCGTATCGCGGGCGAGACCGCGCCGGTGCTACTGCTGGTCTTCGGCAGCCAGGTGATCAACAACGATCCGTTCAACGGCCCGCAGTCGTCGCTGCCCTTCTACATCTACGAGCAGTACAACCTGGGCAACACCGCGAGCTACGACCGCGCCTGGGCCGCGGCCCTCGTGCTGATCATCCTCGTGATGATCCTGAACCTGATCGCCCGCGGCATCGCCCGCTGGAAGGCCCCGAAGACGTCCGGTCGCTGACGCGGCCACCCGAAACCAGGATTGAGAGCAGTACCCATGGCCAAGCGCATCGACGTCAGCGGACTGAGCGCCTTCTACGGCGGCTTCCGTGCGATCGACGACATCTCGATGACCGTGGAACCCCGTACGGTGACGGCCTTCATCGGCCCGTCCGGCTGCGGCAAGTCCACCTTCCTGCGCACCCTGAACCGGATGCACGAGGTCACCCCCGGTGGCCGCGTGGAGGGCAAGGTCCTCCTCGACGACGAGAACCTGTACGGCTCAGGGGTCGACCCGGTCTCCGTGCGCCGCACGGTCGGCATGGTCTTCCAGCGGCCGAACCCGTTCCCGACGATGTCCATCTACGACAACGTCGCCGCGGGCCTGCGGCTCAACGGCCGCACCCGCAAGTCGGAGCTCGACGGGATCGTCGAGAAGTCCCTGACAGGCGCGAACCTCTGGAACGAGGTCAAGGACCGGCTGAACAAGCCGGGCGCGGGGCTCTCCGGCGGCCAGCAGCAGCGCCTGTGCATCGCCCGCGCGATCGCGGTCGAGCCCGATGTCCTGCTGATGGACGAGCCGTGCTCGGCGCTCGACCCGATATCGACGCTCGCGATCGAGGATCTGATCGGGGAGCTCAAGGAGCGCTTCACGATCGTCATCGTGACGCACAACATGCAGCAGGCGGCGCGCGTCTCCGACCGTACGGCCTTCTTCAACCTCGCGGCGGTCGGCCGGCCGGGCAAGCTCATCGAGATCGACGAGACCGAGCGCATCTTCTCCAACCCGTCCGTCCAGGCCACGGAGGACTACATCTCCGGCCGCTTCGGGTAACCCCGGCCGGACCGAGACGTTCCGCGGTGCTGCATGGCGGTGCCACCGCAGAACGAAGGGCCCGCCCTCCTCGGAGGGCGGGCCCGTACCGCGTCCCCGCGCGGCCGCCGGGAGCCGAGGGCCGCAGCGGCCTCAGCGGCCCGGGCGGGCAGGCCCGGGCGCCTCAGCCGAAGATCGCCTCGATGATCCAGTACACGATCGCCGCCACGGCGCCCGCCGCAGGCATGGTGATGAACCAGCCGATCACGATGTTCCTGCCGACGCCCCAGCGCACCGCGTTGACCCGCTTGGTCGCGCCCACGCCCATGATCGCCGAGGTGATCACATGGGTGGTGGAGACCGGCGCCTGGAAGATGTACGAGGTCACGTAGAGGATGGAGGCGCCGGTCGTCTCCGCCGCGAAGCCCTGCGGCGGATCGAGCTCGATGATCTTCCGGCCCAGCGTCCGCATGATGCGCCAGCCGCCCGCGTACGTGCCGAGCGAGAGCATCAGCGCGCAGACGATCTTCACCCACACGGGGATGGAGGCCGTGGAGTCCTCCTCGCCCGCGATGACCAGCGCGAGCACCACCACGCCCATGGTCTTCTGCGCGTCCTGGAGGCCGTGCCCGAGCGCCATGCCCGCCGCCGACACGGTCTGCGCGATCCGGAAGCCGCGCTTGGCCTTGTGCGGGTTGGACCGGCGGAACAGCCACAGGATCGCCAGCATCACCAGATAGCCGACGATCAGCCCCACCACGGGCGAGAGGAACATCGGGACGACGACCTTCTCGACCACCCCCGACCAGATCACCGCGCTGCCGCCGGCCAGTGCCGCGCCCACGAGGCCGCCGAACAGCGCGTGCGACGAGGACGACGGCAGCCCGAGCCGCCAGGTCGCCACGTTCCACACGACCGCGCCCGCGAGCGCGGCGAAGAGGATGCCCATCCCCTTGTCGCCGTGGGGCGTGCCGATCAGGCCCTTGCTGACGGTCTCGGCGACGCCCTGCCCGAGGAAGGCGCCTGCCAGGTTCATCACCGCCGCCATCGCGAGGGCGGCGCGCGGGGTGAGCGCGCGGGTCGACACGGAGGTGGCGATCGCGTTCGCGGAGTCGTGGAAGCCGTTGGTGTAGGTGAATCCGAGCGCGACACCGATGGTCACGATCAGCGCGAGGGTGTCCACGAAGCTCAGGACTCCTTGACCGCGATGGTCTCCACCGTGTTCGCGACGTGCTCGAACGCGTCGGCGGCCTCCTCAAGCACATCGACGATCTGCTTGAGCTTGAGCACCTCCATCGCGTCGTACTTGCCGTTGAAGAGGTGGGCGAGCAGCTTGCGGTGGATCTGGTCGGCCTGGTTCTCCAGCCGGTTGATCTCGATCCAGTACTCGGTGAGGTTGCTCATCGTCCGCAGGTGCGGCATGGCCTCGGCCGTCAGGTCCGCGGCCCTGCTGAGGACCTCGATCTGCTGCTCGACGCCCCGCGGCAGCTCCTCGATGTTGTAGAGGACGACCAGGTCGACCGCCTCTTCCATGAAGTCCATGATGTCGTCGAGGGACGACGCCAGGTTGTAGATGTCCTCACGGTCGAAGGGCGTGATGAACGAGGAGTTCAGCTGGTGGAAGATCGCGTGGGTCGCGTCGTCCCCCGCGTGCTCCGCGGCCCTCATCCGCTCCGCGATCTCGGCTTTCGCGGAGGAGTCCGCACCGAGGAGTTCCATCAGGAGCTTGGAGCCGGTGACGATGTTGTCCGCCGACGCGGCGAACATGTCGTAGAAGCTCGTCTCCCTGGGGGTCAGACGAAAACGCACCTGGAGTCCTCGGGGTTACATGGAATTCGGTCAGGCCGATGCTAGATGAGCGGGATGCCAGTGTCGCTCATCCGGGACGGCCGCCCTGAAGGACCCCCTGCCCGAAGCTCCCCGTAGAGGTACCATATACCCGCAGGGGGTATACCTCGCTACTCGCACGAACCGGACACCGGCGGTCTCCCGCGGACCGCCGCGCGGCTGACCACGGAGGACGCCATGACGACCACGGACGCGGCCGGCGCGACCGGCGAACCGCCCTCCGCCGCGCCGCCCCCCGGCCCGCACCACGGCCACCAGGTGTACGGCTACCACAAGCAGAAGGACGAGCACCTCAAGCGGCTGCGCAGGATCGAAGGCCAGATCAGGGGCCTCCAGCGGCTCGTCGACGAGGACGTCTACTGCATCGACATCCTCACGCAGGTCTCCGCCTCCACCAAGGCGCTGCAGTCCTTCGCGCTCCAGCTCCTCGAGGAGCACCTGCGGCACTGCGTCGCCGACGCGGCCGTCAAGGGCGGCGCGGAGATCGACGAGAAGGTGGAGGAGGCCAAGCAGGCCATCGCGCGGCTGCTGCGCACCTGAGGCCCGCGCGCGCGGATCACCCGCCGCCGGGCGCGGCAAACGCGTCCGGCGCGTGAGATATCCGACCCTCGCGCGCCGACGCCCACGCTCCGGGCCGTGACCGGTTCTCGACGGTACGGAGCCGGGGCGTCACTCCCAGTCCCGCACCGGCTGCCGGAGCCTCGCGGCCCGCTCGGCCGCCGTCCTCAGCACCTCGTCGATCCGGTCGGGGCTGAGCCGGTCCCCGTCGGCGGCCGACGCCGCGATCATCAACTCTCCGCACAACTCGATCTCGACGAGGGCCACGTGGTCCTGAACGATCGGCGTACGCAACGGAGCCACGTGCATCACCTCTCTCGGTCGGTGTCGGCCTCCTAGCGTACGGAGGGCGACACGCACCGCGCATGGCACTTCCGGACCATTTGGCGCCCATCTTTCCGAGCGGCCCGGCCGCCGGGGCCGACCGCGGGGAACGGCCGCGGGCGTCAGTCCCTGACGCGCCCCGCGTAGATGTCGGCCGCGGGCGGCAGCCGCACAAGGACCCGCGCGCCGAAGCCGTAGAGCACGGTGGTCGAGGCGACCGTGACCGGCCTGCCCTGGTTGAGATAGGTGAAGCGCTGCCTGACCTTGCGCAGCCTGCCCTCGCCGTCCACGTACGCGTCGAACGGCACCGCCGCGGAGCCGAACCCCTTCCCCCGCACCGCGGCGGCCAGCGCGCCCCGCGCGTACGGCGCGGCGCCCCTCGCGGCCGCGCCGAGGTCCGCCACGCCCCGGTAGTGCCGCACCGAGGTGCCCGCGAGGTCCTCCGTGCCGGCGAAGGACACCTTCCCCGCCGAGCCGAGCAGCTCCGCGGCGGTCAGCGGGTCCGTCGCCCCGCCGGTGACGAGGTTCCCGTCCGCGAGCGTCGCCGAGTCGATCCGCACCCACTTGCCCGCGGGCACCCCGGCGCCCCTGTTCTTCATGTAGAGCAGCGCGGGCGAGAGCAGCTCCGTGATCGGCCGGTGCTCGGGCGAGCCCGTCGGGTCCTTCGGCAGTGTGACCGTGAGGCTGCCGATCCTGCGCCTGAAGTCGTACCCGCCCTCGCCGCGGATCGTGACCCGGGTGCCGCCCGCCGCCATCTCCATCGACGTGACCGCGCGGGCGCTGCCCGCGGCGACCAGCGTGCCCGCCGCGCCCCGCACGGCCGCGGCGCCGCCGTCCGCGCCGTCCGCCGCCGCGCCGCCCGAGGCGCCGCAGCCGCAGGCCGACGCCGCGATCCCGGCCATCACCGCGAGCGCGAGGGCGGCGCGCCTGCCGCCGTGCCCGCGCCGCGCCCGTCCGCGGTCCCGCTGCCGCTCCACCATCGCCTGCCAACCCCCGTGCGCCGAACCCCCTGACGGTCCGGATAACGACGCCGCGCGCCGACCGGTCACGGCGTACCGCCCGGGCGGCCCATGTCCCCTGCGGGTCCCGCGCGTCGGCCGGGGACCGCCCGGGGACCGCACGCCCGGGCCGCGGGTACGGTGGACGGCGTGTGCGACAAGATCCCCGACGCCGCCCCCGACCCCGCCGTCCCGCCGCACTCCGCGACGACCGTGGAGCGCGGCGCGTTCTGCTCCGCGCGCTGCAGCTGCGGCTGGCGCGGCCCCGCCCGCAGATCCCGTGACCTCGCCCGCGCCGACGCCCGCACCCACGAGACGGCAGGCCAGGGCCTCTGATCCGGGCCCCGCTGCCGCGGTCCCGGCGGCCGGGCGCCGCGTTTCCCACCACCCCCTCCCCGCGCGGGACGCCTCCCTCGTACCGTCGGGTACTGGCGAAGGACGCGCCCCACGGGACATTCCCCACACTCCTGTCCTTCGCGGGAGGGGTCGACCACATGAGCAGTCCCACCGCAGCGCCGGACGGCGGCGCGCCCGGATCCACGCCCGCGCCCGGACGCACAGGCCCCGCAGCAAAACGGCCGGTGCGGCGCAGGTCCGTGCTGGCAGCCGTGTCGGCGCTGGCCGCCACCGCCCTCGCGGGCTGCGACGACGGCGGTGCGCCCGGCCCCGGCCGCACCTCGGGCGCCACCCCCTCGGACACCCGCACGACCGGTCCCGCCCCGTCCTCCGCCTCCCCCGGCGCGCCCAGCTGGAGCGCGCTCGGCAAGGGCCTCGACGGCGACCTGATACGGCCGGGCGACGCCGACTACACGGCGGCGCGGCAGCTCTACAACACCCGCTACGACGGCCTGAAACCGGCCGCGGTCGCCTATGTGAGCGGCGAGGACGACATCAGGGAGTGCCTCGCGTTCGCCCGCGCGCACCGCACGCCCGTCGCGATACGCGGCGGCGGCCACTCGTACGGCGGCTGGTCGAGCGGCAACGGCCGCCTCGTCGTCGACGTCTCGCGGCTCGACTCCGTCGAGGCCACGGCCGGCGGCGCCACCGTCGGCGCGGGCGCCCGGCTCGCCGGGGTCTACCGGGCGCTCGCCGAGCGCGGCCGCACGATCCCCGCCGGGTCCTGCCCCACGGTCGGCGTCGCCGGTCTCGCGCTCGGCGGCGGGCACGGCGTCACCTCGCGCGCGTACGGCCTGGCCTGCGACAGCCTCACCTCGGCCACCCTCGTCACCGCCGACGGCACGACCCGCACCGTCGACTCCGGCCGCGACAGCGACCTGTTCTGGGCCCTGCGCGGCGCGGGCAACGGCAACTTCGGCGTGGTCACCTCGCTGCGCTTCCGTACCCACCCGGCGCCCGAGGGCGTCGTCGCGTTCCTCAACTGGCCCTGGGCGCGGGCGGACGCCCTGCTCGCCTCCTGGCAGGAGTGGGGCCCTGACCAGCCCGACGAGATCTGGTCGTCGCTGCACTTCGACGCGGGCCCCGGCGGAGTGGCGCCGACCGCCTCGGTGAGCGTGTTCTCCCTCGGCGGCGAGGCGGACCTGCACACCGCGGTCGACCGGCTCGCCGACCGCGCGGGCGGCCCGGGCCCTGCGAGCTCCGTCTCCCTGCGCACCCGCGGCTTCGAGGACGCCATGGGGGTCTTCGGCGGCTGCTCGGGCCTGAGCGGCGCCCAGTGCGCCCTGCCCGGCACGCTCCCCGGCCGCTCCGACCAGGGCGCGCTGCGGCGCGAGACCTACGCGGCCGCCTCCGACTTCTACGACAGGTCCCTCGACGCCGGGGGCCGCAGGGCGCTGCTCGGCGCGGTCGAGGCGTTCACCCGGCTGCCCGTTTCCCAGGGCGGCGGCGCCTCGCTCGCCCTGACGGCGCTCGGCGGCGCCGTGAACCGGGTCGCCCCCTCGGCGACCGCGTTCGTCCACCGCCGCTCCCGGATGCTCGCCCAGTACGTGGCGTCCTGGCAGCCGGACGGCACCGGCAGCGCCCACCGCGCCTGGCTCGGCACCACGCACGGCGCGCTGCGGCGGTACGCGTCGGGCGCCGCGTACCAGAACTACGCGGACCCCACGCTCTCCGACTGGCGCACCGCCTACTACGGCTCGGCCGCCGGCCGCCTGGCCCGGCTGAAGAAGCAGTACGACCCGGACGGCCTCTTCGCCTTCGCGCAGGGGCTGTAGGGGATCCGGGGCCTGGGGCCGGCCTCGGGAGCCGGCGACTCCCCGGGGCCCTGCGGGCCGCAGGGGGCGGCCGGGGGTGACCCGTTCCCCCGGACGGCTCACCGGCGTTGCCGCGCGGGGCGGCTGCGGATGGCCTGGTTCCATGCCTGCTGCCGCGCCGCCCCCGCCCCTGCCCATGGCCGTGCCCCTGCCCACGGCCCCGCCCGCACGCCGCCGCCCCCGCACGCTCGCCGCGGTCGCGGCGGCCGCGCTGCTCGTGCTGGCGGCCGCGGGCACCGCCGCCGCGGTGGACGGGCCCACGCAGCCGGGGAAACTGACCCTGATCAGCACGGCGGACGGCGCGGCTCTCGCCGACGCGCACGGCACGCCCCTCTACCTGCGGAGCGCCGACCGGCGCGGCACGCCGGACTGCACCGGCCGGTGCGCCGCCCTCTTCCCGCCCGCGGTGGGTTCGCCCACCCGGGCCCACGGCGTCACCGGCGCGCTCACCCGCTCCCCGCACCACGCCCCTGGCAGCACGCTCCCGCAGGTCGTCTACGCGGGCCATCCCCTCTACTACTACGCGAAGGACCGCCCCCACCACCGCCCCGAGGGCCGGCGCGTCGACGGCTTCCGGCTGGTCGCCCCCGACGGCACCCCGCTCCCGCCGCCGGGCGGCGAGATCGGCACGGCGACCTCCCGCCCGCAGCACCCGGCCCCCACATCACCCGCAGGCGCCGGACACCGCACGTCCCCCTACACCACGTCCGACACAGCAGCCCCACCGGCCCGCTCGCACACGGGCACCCCACCGGCCGCCTCCCGAACGGCGGCCCCGACCGCCGTGCCGGCCGGCTCCGCCGCAGCGGTCCCGTCCGTACCGCGGGCCTCGGCCGCCGTGGTGGGGGCGCTCCAGGTGACGCCGTCCGGGGCGGCGGACGGGGGCGCCGTGCACCCGGTGGCGGTCGTCGCCGACCGGTCGGCCGCCGCCGTCGCGGCCCGCGTCGCCCTCGTCATCGGGGCGGCGGCCGCGGCCTGCGCGGTCTGCCTCGTGACCGTGCGCAGGCTGCGCGGCACCCCGGCGGGCGGTGAGCACTGACGGCCGGGAACCGCGCGCCCGCGCCCCGCTTCCACCGGGCCGTCACGCTGCTCGCGCTGCTCGCCGGGGTGTGCGCCGCGGCCGCCCTCGCCCTCCAGCTGTGGCCCGCGCGCGCCGGGTCGCAGGCCGCGCCGCCGCCGCAGTCGACGGCAGCGCCTGGCCCGGTGCCGGTCACCGAGGCGGACAGCGTGCCCGTGCGGCTGCGCGTCCCTGCGCTCGGCCTGACCGCAGGGGTGCTGCCGCTCGCGCTCGACGCCTCGGGCGGCCTCGACGTGCCGGGCTTCGCGGACGCGGCGAAGGCGGGCTGGTACGCGCTGGGCCCGCGGCCCGGCCGGCCAGGCCCCGCCGTGTTCGTCGGCCACCGGGACGCGCCGGACAACACGTACGTGCACGGCAGGCGCGTCGGCCGGGCGCGGCTGCGCGACGGCGCCTTCGCCAGGATCGGCAGGCTGCGTCCGGGCGACCGGGTCGACGTGGAGCGCGGCGACGGCGCCCACGTGACGTTCCGGGTGACGCGCGTCGACACGTACCCGACGCGCCGCTTTCCCACGGCGCGGGTGTACGGACCGACGCGGGACGCGGAACTGCGCCTGATCACCTGCGGAGGGCTGATCGGGCCCGACGGGCACTGGGACGCGAACGTGGTGGTCAGCGCGGTGGCCGTGGCAGGGAGCAGCGGCCGCTGAGGCGCGGCGGCGCCGCGCGGCGGGCCCGGCTCAGGCCGCGAGGTTGGTGTCGTCGGGCCGCGGGTCACCCACGCCCAGCTCGCGGGTGTCGGCGGGGAGGGGTCCCGCTTCCCTCAGGCCGTCCTCGCCATCCCCCTCTTCCCCGCCGTCCGCCGTGCCCGCGGTCTCCAGTGCGCCGGAGCGGCGCGACCTGACGAGGCGTCCTGCCCGGGACGCGGCGAGCGCCGAGGCCAGCGGGGTCAGCAGCGCCATGGCGACCGGGGTGAGCAGCAGCGCGACGGCGGTGCCGAGGGCGAAGCCGCCGATGACGTCCGTCGGGTAGTGGACGCCGACGTAGACCTGGGTGAAGCCCTCCACGACGGCGAGCCCGATCGCGGCGAGCCCGTACGTGCGGTGCACGACGAAGAGGCCGACGCCGATCGCCATGGCCAGCGTCGCCTGGCTGCTGACGAACGCGAAGCCGTGGTGGCCGGAGACCAGGACGTCGAGGTCCTTGTGGTCGACGGACGGGCGCGGCCGCGCCACGAAGCGGCGCACCGGCACATTGACGAGCAGCGCGGCGCCCGCGGCGAGCGGCGCCCAGATCAGCCCGGCGACCGCGCTCACGGAGTCGCGGACGGAGCCGCGGCGCCTGACCGCGAGCCAGCAGGCGAGCACGGTGACGACGAGGGCGAGCGTGATGCCGTACTGCCCGAGAAACTCCACCGCACGGTCGAACCACGACGGGGCGCTGTGCGCCAGCCCGTTGATGTCGTAGAGCAGGCTGACATCGGGGTTCGAACCGTCGAGTGCGAGTACAGCCATTGCCGCGGCCCCTTGCCTCTTGCCTGGCCCTTGCCTCTCGGCCGTGTGCCCTGTCGGACCCGCCGCACCGCGCGTGACATGTGACACATGGCAGGCGGTCGGCGACGGGCAGTCAGTCCAGGGAACGGCCTGCGCGCGGCCCGCGTTCCGGACTCCACCGAACGATCACCATGACGTTACCGAAGAGTGACCCATCGCCCCAGCTCAGGGCCTCGACTTGACGCAGAGTGAGCATCTGCGGAGGGGCCCACGCCCCTCGCGCCCCACCCGTCCCACCGGTGCGTCGGCCCGAGGCGTCCCGGCCCGCGCACGCCGGGGCGCGCGCCCGCTCACGCCGAAGCGGGCAGGTCCTTCGGCAGCGAAGCTGCACCGGACGCGGTGACCCGGGTCGCGCCGAAGTAGTCCGGGCTGTCGATCTTGTCGAAGCGGATCTTCGCGCCGGTGTGCGGCGCGTCGATCATGTACCCGCCGCCCACATAGATGCCGACGTGGTGGATGGCCCGCGAGTTGGACAGGTCGTTGGAGAAGAACACCAGGTCACCGGGGAGCAGCTCGCTCCGCGACGGGTGCGGGCCCGCGTTGTACTGGTCGTTCGCCACGCGCGGCAGCTCCACCCCGACGGTCCGGTACGCCGCCTGCGTCAGGCCAGAGCAGTCGAACCTGCCGCCCTGCTCGGGCGTGCCGTTGCCGCCCCACAGGTACGGCGTGCCCAGCTTGCCCTGCGCGAAGTCGATCGCCCCCGCCGCCTGCCGCGTCGGCGGCACCCGCCCCACCGGCTTCGCGAAGCTCTTGGCGAGCGTGGTGATCCGCGCGACGTAGTCCTGCGTCTCCTTGTACGGCGGCACCCCGTTGTGCTGGATGACCGCGTACGTACCGGCGTTGTAGGCCGCGAGCATGTTGTCGGTCACGTCGCCCGGCACATGCTGCACGTTCTTCGCCAGCTCGCAGTCGTACGCAGCGGCCGAGGCGATCGCGTCCGCCGGGTCGAATATGTCCCGGTCGCCGTCGCCGTCGCCGTCCACCGCGTGCGCGGCCCACGTCGACGGGAGGAACTGCGCCATGCCGAACGCGTTCGCCGGACTCTTCGCCGTCGGATTCCAGCCACTCTCCTGGTAGAGCTGCGCGGCCAGCAGCGGCTCGCTGATCGCCGAGCACGTGTTGCCGAAGCGCTCCACCAGCGACTGGTACGCCGCGGGCACCGCGCCCTTCGCCAGGCCGACCACCGCGCCGCCCGCGCCGCCCGCGAGCCCCGAGGCCGCCACGAACGTCCCCACGACGAGCAGCCCCACGAACCCGGCCCCGCACCCACCGACGGCGCCGCCGACCACCCACGCCTTGCGCACCGTCAGACACCCCTCTCCCGCGGCACGGAGCCAGTGACGCGCACATTTTAGGCGCGAAAGCCCCCGCTCAGACGGCCGCGCCCGAGGACGACCAGAAGTCGTCCCGCACGTTCGGCCACGGCACGGGCCCGCCCTGGTGGTCGGGCCCGTCGGAGGGGGTACGGGGACGCGGCACGGCCGAGCGCTCGACGCACGGGGTGTCCACCTCGAAGTAGACCTGCCCCCGCGCCCCCACGCTCAGACTGATCGCGAACCCGTCCGGCGCCTGGGCGTAGATCGCCGGGAACTCCTTGCTGACGTGCACGGACTTGACGGTGTATCCGGCACGGCGCCAGTACCTGTCCACGACGCCGAGGAAGGCCCCCCTGCGGTACTCCGAGACCTCCGTCATCACGGCACGCCTACGGGTGAGGTCGCAGATCCCGACCGTCGTCTCACCGTGCGTCCAGCGCACCGCGGGCCGTACAGCGGCGAACGTGCCGTCGAGCATCGCGTCCGCGCGGTAGGCCGCTTCCTCCATGTCCATCCTCGAACCACCCTCCGCCCCCGGGGCCGGGGGCCCCGCGAGACCGCATCCGCTCAACAACGCCGCCAGAACCAGTACGTACGCGTACCGGCGCCTCACCTGGGGGCCTCGCCCCGCACGTCGCGGCCGTAGCCCGCGGTGACACGGGCGATGCTGTCGGCGGACTCCGGGTCCCTGGTCCGGTCGAAGTAGTGCGAGTGGGCGGGCACCGCGCCGTCCGTGAAAAGCGCGGGGCCGTCGGACACCGCGAACCTCCTGGCCCCGAACGCCTTGCTCGCCGGGTCCCTGCCGAACCAGAGGTCGTCGCCCTCGCGGTCCGCCAGGCCCCCCGCGGCCCGGGCAGCGACCGGGCCTGCCAGCACGAGCCCGAGCGCGCCCGCCTCCACCTGCCGCGGCGAAGGAAGCCTCGTCACGACGTCGTTCTCCGCCGCGCCCACGAACACGTGGTCCCTCCCGACTCCCAGGTCCTTCGCCCGGTCGACCCCCACGCCGGGGCTGCCGACCAGGACGATGTCGTCCGCGCCAGGGATTCCCCCGGGGAGCCGCGCGGCAGCTCCGACCGTACGAGAACCGTACGAATGGCCGATCGCCGTCAGATGCAGGTCGTCATGCGTGTTCGTCGCCACCAGACCGCCCATGAACCGGTCGTACGCGCTCCCGCCGGCCTCCGCGGCGCCGATACCCGCGACCCCGGCGCTCTGCGGTGCGTCGTAGCCGAGCCAGGCGATCGCCGCGACGGACCTGTCGAACTTCTCGGCCCCGAGGACGGTGTCCCGCGCCCGCTTCAGGTCCCCCTCGGCGAAGTCCTCGTCCAGGCCCGTGCCGAGGCCCGGCACGTACGCGGCGACGTTGCGCGCGGTGTCCGGGTTGCCGAAGGAGACGATCGCCCTGCCGTTGCCCTCGTTCCCGATGCCCAGCAGATACGGCCTCGGGTGACCGCCGGCGGCCAGCTGCTCCCTGATCCGCCGCAGCCCCGCGAGGCGCTCGCGCGAGGCGTCGTCCCGCCGGTGCGCGAGGCGGCCGATCAGGGCGTCCAGGTTGGTGCGGTTGGCGCGGTCCCTGACGGCCGCAGGGATGCCGTCGAGGTTGCCGACCAGTTCGGGGCAGTCCTCCTCGTACGCCGCGCGCAGCGCGGGCGGGAGGCCGTCCCACCAGCCCTTGACCGCCGCGGGCGCGGCGCCCGCGGGCACGGCGCGGCGCAGGTCGCCCGCCGCGTCCCGCCGCATCGCCGCGCTCACGGCGACATCCGGTGCGCCGCCGGGCGCGCGATCCGCCGTCAGGGCGCGCAGCTCGGCCGCGTACCGCGCGTCGACCGCGCGGGCCAGCGCCACGGCGCGGCCGATCGCCTCGGCGACCTCGCGGGCCCGCGCCGCGCCCGGGTTGGGGGACCGCAGGGGCTGCCCCGCCCCGGCCACGGGCAGCCACGCGTCCGCGGCCGCCCGGCCCCCGGGCACCAGCCCGGTGCCTGCCCCGGCCCCGGCCTCCCCGAACAGCGTCCCGCCCTGCACCTCCGCCGCGGGATAGCCGACGGAGCCGTCCGCGTGCACGGTGAACCGCAGCGACTCCGCCTCGTCCAGCGCCTCCCGCAGCGCCCGCTGCGCGCCCCGCAGCTCGTCGGCGAGCCTCTTCAGCGCCGCGGCGACGAGTCCGCACTCGGCGCCCGCGTACGCGAAGTCCCCGCTCAGCACCCGCAGCCTGCCCACCGCCGCCCGCGCGGCCGCGCCCTCCTGCGACTGCGCGAGGCGTAGGCGCACCTGCCGGTCGGCCCGCTCGCGTGCGTCGCCCGCCCGGTGCGCGGCCAGGTCCCAGCCGTCCGCCGCCGCCTCCAACTCACCGCACCGCAGGTCCCGCAGGCCCGTCCAGGTCAGCCCGCTCCCGGACGCGGGTACGCGCTCGGCCGCCGCCGCGGTCACGCCGTACCGCCGTCTCTGCCGCCGCCAAACGCCGCACCCACGACGGCGGAGGCGTCCGCACCACTCGACGCACCAGCACCAGCACCAGCCGACCCAGCCGCCCCGGCAGAGTGGCCGGCACCACCCGACGTCCCCGTCGCAGCCCCGAACGTCCCCCGGATCACCGCCTCCCGCGCCCCCTGCGCCTCCGCCACCCCGACCAGCGCACGCGCCACCTCCTCGCACTCGACGGCCGCCGCGTCGAACCGCCGCTCCCAGGAGCCGCGTACGTCGCCGAGCGCCCCCGCGGCGGCCAGCGCGCCGAGCCCCGCCGCCACCCCCTCGTGCGCACGGGCGAACTCCGCGCCGACCGGGGCGATCCGCCCGCCCGCCTCGCGCAGCGCGGCAGCCGCGGCCGTCCACGCCTCGTCGCTGTGGACGAGCCTGCGCCCGCGCGCGCCGCGCCAGGCGTCCGGCGCCAGGACGCCGCGCCCCACCGAACCCGTCACGTCGAACAGCTGCTGCCAGGTGGCCACGCGCGTGGCCGTACGCTCCGTCATTCCCGCGCCCTCGAACGGCACTTCGCCGCCCGTCGGCGAAGCAGGGGCCCGCACTCTGTCAAAACCGGACGCTCCACGCCCTGGGGAGCAAAAGGGGGCGCAGGCGGCGTACGCGCGCGCCGGTGCCCCCGCCGACCGGGCCGCCGCCCCGCGCCCGCCGGGCCCAGGACCTGCCGCGACGCCCCCGCGCCTGCCCGTTCCGCTTCACCCGGACGACGGACCCGGCGCGCTTGCGCACGCGCGCGCACGCCTCCTGACGGGGCAGCCGGAACGCGGCGCCGCACGGGCCCGCGCCCGCCGTGCGGCGGGCCGCCCGGTTCTGCGTCGAGGTGTATCAACGACAGTCATTGCCCGGAGTCACGCACCGTGATACACAGAGTGACCATCCGCATTCGCGCACGTGGTGCTCCGGGCCAGGTCAGGGCAACACTATCGGTCATATGTGCGGGGATCGGGTAAAGAGAGCCACCAACCGGCGTACGGGGCGGGTTCCATCAGCGATGATTGGACCTGACCCGTGCCATGGGGGCGCGGGCAGCGAAAGACCCAACAGGGGCGGTGAGTTACATGTACCTGGCGGCCGACAAGGGCAGCATCGACACCATCATCGGTGGCATCGCCCCCAACTGGGGCCCGTTCTCCAGCCTGGGCAACGAGGCCAAGGTCATGGTCGAGGTGGTGATGGCGGTGGCCATCCTCCTCTGCCTCGGCATCGCGATCTGGGGCGCGGCCAAGCAGCGCATCGGCGCGACGGCGCTCCGGGACACGTTCAGCGCGGAGCAGGGCAAGGGCCTGATCGTCGCGGGACTGACGGGAGTCTTCATCATCGGTTCCCTCGGCACCCTGTTCACGATCGTGTACGGCATGGCGGTCTGACGGCCGGTCGGCCGGCGGCGGGGGGCCACCGCCCGCACCCCGCCGCCGGCCACCGCGCACCGGCCGGGCCCGAGCCCGTACGACCCGCGCTCCCGGCCACCCGCACCCCGGCGGGGCCCGGCCCACCCACGGCACGCGGCCCCTCCCCGCACCCGACCGGCGCCACCCGCCGCCCGGCCGCCCAGGGCCCACGACGGCCACCCGCCCCCGACACACGACCCGATCCGAATCCGCCCGTCGCGCCCACCGGCTGAGGATGCGCCCCTTCGATGTCCCGCCTGCTGATGCCACCAAGGACCCCGGCCGCACCCCCGCGCCCCGCGGCGCGGGCGACCCCGCGCATGGATTCGCAGCGGGCTTCGCGATCGCGGACGCTGTTAACGATTTCCCTGACGCCCGATCACCGCGGGACCCCCGCACGCGGCCCGGCGGGGCTACCGTCGTACGTGGGCGTACGCGGCGGCGCGCACGGTGAAGGGGACAGGCGATGAGCTACGGCGACGAGCACGACTACCACGGCGATCCCGGCCAGACACGCACCCGCCTGCCCGAGGGCGACGACGGCTACGGCGCCCCGAGGCGCCCCGTGCGCGCCTCGCGCTCCCTCATCACGGTCGTCGGCGTCGTGGTCCTCCTCGTCGCCGCGATCGCCTTCGCGAACCGCGGCGGCGGAAGCCACGACTCCGCCTCCGCCGGCGGCGACCGCCCAGGCGCGGGCGGCGGCGCGGCGGCCGACCCCACGGCGCCGAGCGGCGTCACACCGGTCAAGGGCACAGCGAACACCGCGACGGGCATCCCGTCCGGCTTCGCCGACGACCAGCAGGGCGCCGCGAGCGCCGCCGCCAACTACGCGGTCGCGCTGGGCTCCTCCGGCATGTTCCACGCCGACACCCGCCACGCGATCCTCGACACCCTCTACACGCCGTCCGCCGCCGCCAAGCTCACCGGCAGCCTGGACGCCGCCTACTCCACCGACTTCCTCTCCCAACTCGGCCTCGACGCCCACGGCGACGCCCCCCAGGGCTCCACCTTCGTCTCCCGCACCATCCCGGTCGGCACCAAGGTCGAGAGCTACAGCACCGGCGCGGCCAAGGTCAGCGTCTGGTACACGGGCCTCATCGGCATGGCAGGCACAGACTCCAAGAACCCGGTCACCACCACCTGGAAGACGGGGACCTTCGACCTGCGCTGGACCGCCGGCACGTGGAAGGCCACGGCCTACACGCAGAAGAACGGCCCGGCCCCCGTGCCAGGCGACGACGCCGCGTCCACGTCGGATCAGATCAGCAAGGCTGTCGAGCAGTTCGGAGGCTTCACATATGCAAGGTAGCCCGAGCCACGCCCACAGCCCTGCCCGCCCGCCCGCGCCCGCCGCCGATCACGGAGCGGCCCTCGGCCGGCGCCGGGTCCCGGCCGCCGACGGCGCGGCCGGGCGGCTTCTGCCGCGCCCCCGCTCCGTCCTGGCCGCCCTGGCCGGCGCCCAGGCCGCCGTGTTCTTCTTCGCCGCCCGCGCGGCCGCGGCCCCGTCCCCCGCGCCGACGCCGAGCGACAAGTGCGCCGACTCGGTCCCCGGCCCCATCAGCGACCTCTGCGACAAGGGAAGCAGCGGCGGCGGCTCCTCCAGCCTGCTCCCCGGTGCCGACGCCCTCGACCCCCTCTCCTCCCTCGGCCGGGGCTGTGCCGACGCCGCGGCCTGGACCGTGGGGAAGCTGTCGTCCGCCGTGAAGGAGACGGCCAACGTCGACTTCACCAACCCCTCGTTCCTGCGCCAGTACGCCGTCGTCTTCGCCGCCTCCACCATCCTCACGCTCGTCCTGTGGCTGCTCGCCGTCGCCAAGCGGGCCATCAGGGGCGTGCCGCTGACCACCGCGATCTCCGAGGCGGTCGGCTTCCTCTGGCTGACCGTCCTCGCCTCCGCGTTCACCCCGCTCATCCTGTACACGGTCGTCTCCGCCGTGGACAGCGTCACCGACGTCATCTCCAAGAGCACCGGCGGCCAGAGCGACGTGTTCTTCGGCGGCTTCCAGGACGCTCTGAAGAAGGGCAGCGACATCGGCGGCGGCCCGATCATGCTGATCGTGGTCTCCCTCGTGTCGATCCTCGCGGCCGGCGTCCTCTGGCTCGAACTCGTCATCAGGGCCGCCCTGCTCTACGTCGGCGCCCTCCTCGGCACCGTCGTCTACGCGGGCCTCGTCGACAAGAACATGTGGGGCCACGTACGCCGCTGGGCCGGCATCATGATCGCCGTGGTCATGGTGAAACCCGTGATCGTCGTCGTCCTGAGCCTCGCCGGCGCCCTCTCGGGCGACACCGGCCCCGACGCGTTCTCCGCCGTCGTCTCCGGCCTCGCCATCATCCTGCTCGCGATCTTCGCCTCCGCCATGATCTACCGCTTCGTGCCCGGCTTCGGCGACGAGATCGCCTCCTCGCGCGCGGGCCGCAAACAGGCCACGGACGGCTCCCAGGCCGCCGCCGTCATCTCCTCGCCCGCCAACCTCGTCGCCCAGGGCATCAAGACCCACTCAAGCCGCGCCCCCCAGCGCAGCGGCAGCGGCGAGGGCGGCGGGGAAGGCGGCGGCGCCAGGCCCGCCAACCCGATGGGCGGCGGCGTCGCAGCGCACGGCTCCCGCCCGTCCCCTTCCGGGGGCGGGGCAGGCGGCGGACATGTTCCCTCCGCCGCACCCCCGCCCCGCAGCAGCAGTCCCACCAGCGGCACCCCGCACGGCTCGCGCTCCACGGGCGGCGGCGCCGGCGGCCCAGGCACCAACAGCAGGAGGTAGAGGGCGTTGACCACCCAGTCCCACCCGATCGCGCCCCGTCGCACGTATCTCATCGGCCGGGCGAGGCCCAACGCGATCGTCGGCAAGAACCGCGAGACCGGCGAGATCGCCCTGATCATCGCCGGCGCGTTCCTCGGCATGATGAGCGGCCTCATCGTGCCGGTGCTGTCCCTGCGGATCGTGTTCCTGATGGGCTTCCCGCTGCTCGCGCTCGCCGCCGTCTACGTGCCGTACAAGCACCGTACGTTCTACAAGTGGTTCGAGATCAACCGCAGTTACAAGCGCATCCTGCGCCGCGGCACGACGTACAGGTCGCCCGCGATGGAGGCGGGCACGTCCTTCGACGGCCGCGAGATCGAGATCGGCCCGCCGCCCGGCATCGGCCATGTCAACTGGCTGGCGGCGCCGTTCGGCCCCGACGAGATCGCCGTACTGCTGCACGCCGACCGCCGCACGGTCACCGCCGCCATCGAGATCGAGGGCCCGGGCGTCGGCCTCCGCGACAGCGAGGACCAGGAGGCCCTCGTCGACCGGTTCGGCACGCTGCTCAAGCACGTCGCCAACGGCGACGGCTTCGTCACCCGCCTCCAGATGCTCGCCCGCACCCTGCCGGCCGACCCGGACGCGCACGCCAAGGACGTCGCCCAGCGCGGCGACCACGACTCCCCCGCCTGGCTGCGCGACTCCTACGACCAGCTCCAGTCGATGGTCTCCACGTCGAGCGAGCAGCACCGCGCCTACCTCGTCGCGTGCATGCACTTCAACCGCGAACTGGCCGCCGAGGCCCAGGCCATGGCGCGTGCCGCCCGCCAGGCGGGCGGCACGCGCCGCCGCCTCGACCACGACGCGGGCCTCGCCATCGTCATGGCCCGCGAGCTGACCGACATCTGCGCCCGCCTCGCCGAGGCCGACATCCGGGTGCGCCAGCCCCTCGGCCAGGCCCGCCTCGCGTCCCTCGTCCACTCGATGTACGACCCCGACCACCCCATCGACCACATCCAGGCGATGACGAAACGAAACGCCTGGCCGGCCGAGCTCGACGCGGTCGAACCCACGTACCTCAAGGCCAAGACCCGCGAGTCCGCGACCCGCGCCCCCTGGTGCCACTCCACCGCCTGGGTCAAGGAGTGGCCCATGACCCCGGTCGGCGTCAACTTCCTCGCCCCGCTCCTCGTCCACACCCCCGACGTGATCCGCACGGTCGCCGTCACCATGGACCTGGAGCCCACCGAGATCGCCATCGAGCGGATGCTCACCGAGAAGACCAACGACGAGGCCGAGGCGAGCCGCGCCGCCAAGATGAACCGCACGGTCGACCCGCGCGACATCGCCGCACACGGCCGGCTCGACCAGCGGGGTGAAGATCTGGCGAGCGGCGCCGCAGGCGTCAACCTCGTCGGGTACATCACCGTGTCGTCCCGCTCGCCTGAGGCCCTCGCCCGCGACAAGCGGACGATCAGGGCGTCCGCCGGCAAGTCGTACCTCAAGCTGGAGTGGTGCGACCGCGAGCACCACAGGGCGTTCGTGAACACCCTGCCGTTCGCCACCGGCATCCGCCGGTGACACCCGCCGACCCCGAGCACCACCGCCACTGCCACCACAGCCGCCACCTCGACCGCAGCAAGCACCGAGGCGAGCACCGCGGCCACCACCGCCGCCACGACGACCGCCGCCCGAACGACCGCCGAGCCGAAAGGGGTCCGCGATGAAAGATCCGCTGTCCGTCATCACGGACGCGTTCACCAGCTTCCTGTTCGGGGCCGTGGAGACCACCCGGCTGCCCGTACGCACCTCCACGGGCCAGGCCCAGGCCGTCTACCTGCCCACGGCCGCGCCAGGACTCGGCGACAGCGGCGTGATCATCGGCCGCGAGGTCTACAGCGGCAAGGGCTACATCTACGACCCCTTCCAGCTCTACGGACAGCAACTGCCCGCCCCGCACTGGCTCGTGCTCGGCGAGTCGGGCAACGGCAAGTCCGCGCTGGAGAAGACGTACGTCCTGCGGCAACTGCGCTTCCGCGACCGGCAGGTCGTCGTCCTCGACGCGCAGGGCGAGGACGGCGCCGGCGAGTGGAACCTCATCGCCCAGGAGCTGGGGATAACCCCCATCAGGCTCGACGCGATGGCCGCCCTCGACGACGGCATCCGCCTCAACCCGCTGGACCCCGCCATCACCACCACGGGCCAGCTGGCGCTGCTGCGCACCATCATCGAGGTCGCCATGGGCCACGGCCTCGACGAGCGCTCCGGCTTCGCCCTCAAGGTCGCCCACGCCTACGTCAACGAGACCATCACCGAGCGCCAGCCCGTGCTGATGGACATCGTCGAGCAACTCCGCCACCCCAAGCCCGAGTCGGCGGAGGCCATGAACGTCGACCTGGACGACGTACGGGCCTGGGGCCTCGACGTCGCCCTTGTCCTCGACCGGCTGGTCGACGGCGACCTGCGCGGCATGTTCGACGGCCCGACCACCATCGGCATCGACCTCGACGCGCCCCTCATCGTCTTCGACCTCTCCCACATCGACCGCAACTCGATCGCCATGCCGATCCTCATGGCCATCGTCGGCGTCTGGCTCGAACACACCTGGATCCGCCCCGACAGGAAGAAGCGCATCTTCCTCGTCGAGGAGGCGTGGCACATCATCAACAGCCCGTTCGTCGCGCAGCTGTTCCAGCGGCTGCTGAAGTTCGGCCGGCGCCTCGGCCTGTCCTTCGTCGCCGTCGTGCACCACCTCTCCGACGTGGTCGACGGCGCCGCGGCCAAGGAGGCTGCCGCCATCCTCAAGATGGCGTCGACCAGGACGATCTACGCGCAGAAGGCCGACGAGGCACGCGCCACCGGCCGAGTGCTCGGCCTGCCCCGCTGGGCCGTCGAGATCATCCCGACCCTCACCCCCGGCATCGCCGTGTGGGACGTCAACGGCAACGTGCAGGTCGTCAAGCACCTCGTCACCGAGGCGGAGCGCCCGCTCGTCTTCACCGACCGCGCGATGACGGAGGACTCCGCGGTCCCCGGGCCGCAGAGCGGCGAAGCCAACCCCGTGCCGTACGAGTCGCTGCCCGACGACCTCAGGGCCGCCGAGTGGGAGACCGAGCAGCGGGCCGCCCGCCTCGAACACCAGCGGCGCCTCAACGAGTCGTCAGAGTCGACGGTGGCGTGAGCCCATGGCACGAGACGACGCGTACCCGCAGCCCCGCCCGCCGCACGACGCGCGCGGCGGGCGGTCGGGGGGCCGCCGCCAGGGCGGCATCCCCGACGGCGCCCTGATCGGCCTGATCGCCTTCGTGCTCGGCCTGACGGTCCTCGTGTGGACCGCGACAGGGCTCGGCGGCCTGTTCACCCACGGCGCCTGGCCCTCAGGGGTGGCCTTCACCCGCACCCCCGGCGCGATGCGCTCCCTGGTCACCCACCCGCACGACCTGGCCGCCGCCTGGCCCGCCACACCGAAGGACCGGCTCTCCGGCTACGGCCTGTTCTGGGGCCTGCTGATCAGCCAGCTGATGGTGCTGACCGTCCTCACCGTGTTCGTCCTCGGCACCCTGGCCCGCTGGCGCGCCGTACGAGCCGCCCGCCGCACCCGCCACCCGTCCCCCGGGACCACGGAACCGTATGCGGAACAGCCGTACGGGGAACGGCCTTACGGGGAACGGCCGTACGGGGAACGGCCTCACGCACAGGGCCCGTACATGCAGGAGCCGTACCCCCGGAGCCCGTACGGCCACCCCGCGCACACCGCACACCCCGAGCCCCTGCACACGGCGCATGAGCTCCCCGGGGAGCAGCTCCCTCCGGCCCCCGCGCCCCTCACGCCCACCGGAGCCACGCCGGACGCGCCACCACCGGCCCCGGCGGCCGGCCAGGACCCCCAGTCCCCGCACGCCCCCGCCGTACCGGCCGTCCCCCTGCCCGGCCAACGCGCCCCGCAGCAGGTCCACTACGGCGACGCCGCGACCCGCAGGCCCACCGCTGTCGCCGCGATCAGGGACGCGGAGGGCCCTGCCCTCGTCGTCACCTCCAACCCCGCCGTGTGGGACGACACCAAGGACGCACGGGCCAAGCTCGGGCCCGTCCTCGTCTTCGACCCCGGCCACCTCTGCGACACCCCCGCCAGGCTGCGCTGGTCGCCCACCACCGGCTGCGAGGACCCCGCGACGGCCACCGACCGCGCCATCGCCCTGCTGGCCCCCGTACGCCCGCACGCGGCCCTCGACGCGGCCATGGCCGACACCGCGGAGACCCTGCTGCGCTGCTGGCTGCACGCCGCGGCGGTGGACGGCCGCCCCTTCCGCCAGGTGCACCGCTGGGCCCAGGGCACCGGCGCCCAGGAGGCCGTACGCGTCCTGCGCACCCACCCGAAGGCCGCGGCCGGCTACGCGGGCCTCCTGGAGAGCGCCCTCACCGCGCACCGCGAACGCCGGGAGATCGCACAGCAGTTGGCCGCCCGCACGGTGGAAGCGCTCTCCTCCGTGCACATCCGGGACGCCGTCACATTCAACCGAAATGACGCCGTCTCACTGGAGTCTTTCGCGGCGGAAGGGGGGACACTGTACGTGGTGGGTGAACCTCTTGAGGATCCCCGCTCACGCCCCGGCGCGATGCCGCTGCTGACGGCTCTCGCCTCGCACGTGGTCGAGCACGGCCGCCGCATGGCCGCCAGGTCACCTGACGGCCGGCTCGACCCACCAATGTCCCTCGTCCTGGACGACGTCGCCGCGGTCGCCCCGCTGCCGATGCTCCCGGACCTGCTGGCCACGGGCCGCGCCCAGGGCCTCCCGCCGCTCGCCCTGATGCGCTCCCGCGAACAGGCCCGCAGCCGCTGGCCCCACCACACCCTCGCCGACGCGCCCTGAACGCGCGGAGCCCGGACCCACCCCCACCGCCGAGGTCGCCGCGCTATCGGCGCGGGCGCTCCAGGGCCATCTCCAGCTCCTGCGTGCTCGGGTCCGGCGCGAACGGGATCTCAAGGCCGGTCGGTACGAACCCCAGCCTGGCATACGCGGCACGGGCGCGGGCGTTCTCCTCGTGGACGTAGAGCCGCACCAGCTCCAGCGGGGGATTGTCCAGCGACCAGGCCCACGAGAGCCCCGCGTCCATCAGCGCCCCGATGAGCCCCGTGCCGCGCTGCTCCGGCCGCACGAAGACACTCACGACGTGGCCCTGTGCCTGCTTGATCACGGTGTTCAGGAAGTCCAGACTGCCCGTTTCCTCCACGCGGACGGTCAGCGCCCCCGACCAGGTCCCGTCCGGCGCCTCCGCGATGAACTGGCGCGCCCGCCCGCCTCCGCCGGCCACGCGCTCCCGCCAGAAGGAGTCCGGCCGCGCGAGCGACTGCTCGTACGTCTCCAGGAAGGCGATGGGAGCGGCGGGGTCCTGGAGCCCCAGCAGCCGCAGCTCCCTGGCCTTCTCCCACTCCTCGGGCCGCACGGCACGGATCTCATGGTTCATGCAGCCGATGATCCCCCGGCTCCCCGCCGCCCCGCAACGAAAAAGCCCCTGCCCCCGCCCCCGACTGCCCCATAAACGCAGAAAGGGCCCGCACCACCCGGCGCGGGCCCTCCCTCTTTATTCAATAATTGTTCGGCGGCGACCTACTCTCCCACAAGGTCCCCCTTGC
>NZ_JBEYWC010000031.1:0-85391 GCF_040704505.1 Streptomyces sp. NPDC047002 | reverse complement strand
AACTCACCCTCGACATCGCGCCCGTCCTGCTCGGCAGCGGCGAGCGCCTCTTCGACGGCGTCGAGACCTTCGGTTTCGAGCCCGTCGAGGTGCTCGGCTCACCGCTGGCCACGCACGTCCGCTACCGCAGGCACGCCGCCGGCTGAGGAGCGACAGCCGGTCGAAGACGCACCCCCTACAGGAAAGACGCACCCTCTCCTGGAAAGAGACACCCCCTACAGGAAGAGGCACCTCTACAGGTCGGCCGGGTCCCTGCGGAGGGTGACCTCGCGGCCGGACGCGGTGCACACGGTCAGCGCGTGGACGCCCGGGGGGCCGGGGACGACCGCCAGGGGGAGGCCGTCGAAGGTGTCGGCGCCGATGTGGTCGCGCAGTTCGTCCGCGTCGGCGCCGATCTCCAGGCGCGTCACGGCCGCACCGCGGTCGCCGCGCCCCACCGCCCCACGGTCCGGGTTGGTCGCCGGGTCCTCCCGGTAGAACCAGTTCGGCAGCCCGCGGCGCCAGCAGGTGTCGAGGGCGCTGCCCGGCCCCGGCGCCGTGGTGATGACCCGCTGGGTGCCGTCCGGCTGGACGCGCCCCGGCAGCCGCGCCACCTCGCCGCCGAGCCGCACGGCGACCGCGTGCATCTCCTCCAGGGTGTCGGCGCGCAGGCTCCAGAACATCCACCGGTCGGCGCCGTCGGCGAGCAGCCCCTCGAACCACTCGACCGCCGCGTTCCGCTCGCCGTCGGCGGATCCCGTCGCCGCCTCCACCTCCAGGTAGACGTCCTGCCCGAGCGGGAAGACCGTGTTCGCGATCCCGGCGGCGAAGACCCCGCCGTCGTAGTACGCGAGCCCGGTCTCCTCGTGCACGCGGCGCACCCCGTCGTCCAGGCCGCGGACACCGAGACAGAGATGGTCCAGGTGAAACATGCGCTCAACCCTCCATGACCGGGCGGTCGTCCACGATCACGTACCCGCTCGCGGGCCCGGCCATCCCGCCCCCGCGGGGGCGGGCAGGGCGAGGGTGAGCGTCATCGCGGCATGGTCGGTGAGCCGCTTTGTCCGCGGTGTCTGGTCGTAGGCGCACGCCTCGACCAGCGGCGCGTGCCCCGCGGTGGTGAAGGCGTGGTCGAAGCGGAAGCCCTGTCCGCTGCGGCCGAACCACGAGTGCTCGACCGCTTCGGGGTGGAGGTGCCGGAAGGCGTCGGTGAAGCCGGCCTGGGCGAACGCGTTGTAGAAGGCGCACTCCCAGCGTCCGAAGACCTTGTGGTGCGGCCGGTGGCCCGGCTCGACGACGTTGAGGTCGCCGGCCACGACGACAGGCACGCCGGGAAAGGCTTTGCCCAGTCCGTACAGGGCCCCGGCCACGGCCTCCTGGAAGTCCCGCTTGTCCTCGTTGCGGCGCTCCTTCGGCCCGCGTGAGGGGACGTACAGGCCGACGATCCCCACATCGTGCCCGCCGACCGTGGCGACAGCGGCAGGCGCCCGGTGCGGCAGGAAGCCCACCCCGGCGTCGACCGGTTCGAGGACCGCGGTGCGCGACGCCAGGACCGTCCGGTAGTCGCCCCCGCGGGCGGAGGGCGCGACGACGTGCACGTAGCCGGCCTGGCGCATCGCCTGGACGAGGGCCGTCCCGCCGGGCCCCGGGCCGACTTCGGTGAGCACGACGAGATCCGCGGTGTGCAGTCGGCCGATCCACTCGGCCTGCCGGTGCGCGCGGGCCGCGGAAGCGTGCTGGGCGTTGAAGACGAGGAGCCGGGCGTGCGTGGTGGACGCGGGATGCGCGGGCCGCGCCGGGCCGAGCAGGGAGAGCTGGACGGCGTCGTCGGTCGTCACGGCGCTTCCTCCGGTCGTCGGCGGGCTTCCTCAGCGCTCCCCGCGTCTGGGTGGTGAGGGGGCGTTCCACGGTCATGTGAGGGCCCTTCGGAAGGCGTTCCGGCCGCTGAACGGGGGCGGGCGTCAGGTGGTGTGGGCGTATTCGGCCCAGACCGTCTTGCCGGGGGCGTCCTTGCGGGGGTGCCAGCCCCACGTCCCGGCGAGGCACTCCACGATCAGCAGCCCGCGGCCCGACTCGGCGAGCGGGTCGGGGACGCGGTCGGCGGGCGCGGCGGGCACGCGCTCCGCGCGGGTGTCGGTGACCTCGATGCGTACGGTGTCGCCGGTCAGCCGCAGCAGTACGTGGAAGTCGCGGCCCAGCACGCGCCCGTGGCGCACCGCGTTGGCCGCGAGCTCCGCGACGATGGCGACGGCGGTGTCGTTCGCCGCGGAGTCGTACGGCAGGTCCCACGCGTTCAGCCGGTGCGCGGTCAGTCTGCGCGCCAGGCGTGCGCCCCGGGGCGTGGAGCTGAATCGCATGGCGAACTCGTGCGCCGTTTGCGACTCCTTGTGCTGTGTGGATTGTTTCGTCACGCTGACCAGCGTTCCGTCCGTGGCGTAGCGTGACCAGTGGTGATCGACGGACACAGTAGCTTTGTAGGAGTGTCCGCGGTACCGGTACGCAGCATGCCGAGGGAGCGAGGTGGGTTGCCGTGGAGACGGCAGAAGAGGACTTCACACCGGCCGACAACGAGGGCGGAGGCGGGGGCGGTTCGGGGGAGGGCGGCGGTGTGGTCGCCGCGTTCGGGAAGCAGTTGAAGCTGTTACGGCAGCGGGCGGGCCTGGAGCGCGAGGCGTTCGGCAGGCTCGTCGGCTACTCGCCCTCCAGCATCGCGTCCTTCGAGCAGGGCCGCCGCATTCCGTCGCCGCGGGCCATCGAGAAGGCCGACCGCGTGCTCGACGCGGGCGGCGTGCTCATGGCCTTGAAGGACGAGGTCGCTCGCGCTCAGTATCCCGCCTTCTTTCGCGACATGGCCGCCCTTGAGGCCAAGGCCGTCGGCCTGTGCGAGTACGCGATCCAGGTGGCGCCCGGTCTGCTCCAGACCGACGAGTACGCGCAGGCCGTCCTCCGGCAGCGTCGTCCGGTCCTCGACGACGGGGTGATCGAGGAGCGCCTGACGGGCCGTCTCGCCCGCCAGGCCATCTACACGCGCCGCCCGGCGCCGCTGCTGAGCTTCCTCATCGAGGAGTCCGTGCTGCACCGGCCGATCGGCGGACGGGCCGTCCTGCGCGGCCAGTTGGAGCAGATCCTGCTGGTGGCGGACAACCGCAACGTCGACGTCCAGATCATGCCGACCGACCGCGAGGACCATGTGGGGCTCGACGGCGGGTTCACTATGATCGACATGAACAAGGGGAAGCGCCTGGCGTACACCGAGTCGCAGGAAGCCAGCCGCTTGTACAGCGACCACGTAAAGGTCCACGAACTCGGTGCGCGGTATGGGATTCTCCGAGCGCAGGCGCTCACCCCGCGTGAGTCGCTGAGCCACATCGAGGGACTCCTGGGAGAGACATGACCGAGCCGGCCTGGTTCAAGAGCAGTTACAGCGGCAGCGGCGGCGGCCAGTGCGTCGAGATCGCGTGGTCCAAGAGCAGTTACAGCGACAGCGAGGGCGGCCAGTGCGTCGAGGTGGCCGCATGCGACACCACCATCGGCGTGCACGTCCGTGACTCCAAGCGCACGAGCGGACCGATGCTGACCGTCGCGCCCGGCGCGTGGGAGAGCTTCGTCACGCTCGTACGGAGCTGAGCCCGCGCGCGGCATCACGGAGGGCCGTCGTACGTTGACGCGTACGGCGGCCCTCCGCGTGCGTACGGCCGCGTACAGCGCGCCCACTCTCTGCGACAGGAGCACACGATGGATCTGCAGCTTGCCGGACGACGCGCCCTCGTGACCGGTGGGAGCCGGGGCATCGGGTTCGCTGTCGGGCGGGCGCTGGCCCGCGAGGGCGCGGCGGTCGCGCTCGTGGCGCGGGACGCGGCCGCGGTGAAGGAGCGGGCCGCGGCGCTCGCGGAGGAGACCGGCGCCACCGTTGTCGGGATCGCCGCGGACACCGGGGACGACACCTCCGTCGCCGCCATGGCGGACGAGGCGGCGCGGCTGCTCGGCGGCGTGGACATCCTGGTGAACAACGCGGCCAAGGCCAGCCCCGGCGCGTTCCCCGAGGACGAGCTTGAGGAGCAGATCAACGTCAAGGTGCGCGGCTACCTGCGCACCGTGCGCGCCCTCGCGCCCGCGATGGCGGAGCGCGGCTGGGGGCGCGTCATCAACATCGCGGGGCTCGCGGCGCGGCAGAGCGGTTCCGTGGTCGGCTCCGTACGTAACGTCGCCGTAGCCGCGATGAGCAAGAATCTGGCGGACGAGCTCGGTCCGCAGGGGGTGAACGTCACGGTGGTGCATCCTGGTATGACCCGCACCGAGACGCAGACCGGCGTGATCGCCGCGCGGGCCGCCGACCGTGGGGTCCCCGTCGAGCAGGTGGAACGGGAGCTCGCCGCGTCCGTCTCCATCGGCAGGATCGTGGAGGCCGACGAGGTGGCGGCGGTCGTCGCGTTCCTGGCGAGCCCGCTCAGCGTCGCGCTCAACGGCGACCCGGTCGTCCCCTCGGGGGGCGCGAGGGGAGCCGTCCACTACTGAACAGGCGGCGCGCCGCGGTCCGCGCGCCACAGGTCCCGCGGTGATCGTCCCCGCACCGGATACTCGCCCGTACTTCCCGGGGCGGACGGGCGGGGCACGGTTGTCGGCGGGATGCGTCAGAATTGAAGCCAGGGCCGCAACGAATCCACAAGGGGCACGTATGTCCGGACTGATCGACACCACGGAGATGTATCTCCGCACCATCCTTGAGCTGGAGGAGGAAGGTGTGGTCCCCATGCGCGCCCGGATCGCCGAGCGTCTCGACCAGAGCGGGCCCACGGTCTCCCAGACCGTGGCGCGCATGGAGCGCGACGGCCTGCTCACGGTCGCGGGCGACCGGCACCTCGACCTGACGGACGAGGGCCGCATGCTCGCCACGCGCGTCATGCGCAAGCACCGCCTCGCCGAGTGCCTGCTGGTGGACGTGATCGGCCTGGAGTGGGAGCAGGTCCACGCGGAGGCGTGCCGCTGGGAGCACGTGATGAGCGAGGCGGTGGAGAAGCGGGTGCTCGACCTGCTGCGCCACCCCACGGAGTCGCCGTACGGGAACCCGATCCCCGGCCTCGCCGAGCTGGGCGAGGAGGGGGAGGCCGCCGATCCGTTCCTCGACGCGGGGCTCGTGAGCCTCGCCGACCTGGACGCGGGCGTGGACGGCAAGACGGTCGTCGTGCGGCGGATCGGCGAGCCCATCCAGACCGACGCGCAGCTGATGTACACGCTGCGGCGGGCGGGTGTGCAGCCAGGATCGGTCGTCAGCGTGACGGAGTCGCCCGCGGGCGTCCTCGTCGGCAGCAGCGGGGAGGCGGCGGAGCTGGGGTCCGAGGTCGCGTCGCACGTCTTCGTCGCCAAGCGCTGACGGGGCCGCGCGCGGCCGGTCCTGGCCCGGGGCACGGAGGGGGCCCCGGTGCCGAGCGGCACCGGGGCCCTACCCTCCCCTTCGCCGACCCGGAGCCCCGAGCTCCCAGGGTCGGCCCTTCGGACCGTCATCCCCGAGCGGTCCGCCCTCCCGCTGACAGGTCTCCCCATGGCCGCGGCGGCCAATCATGGAAGATGGTCACTCGAATGAGCGATGTTGGGTGCGAGGGGCCCGTGTTCGAATCGTAGTTCGATAAGATCTCGCCAGACGCAACACGAGTTCGACGGCACAGGGGCCGGTACAGAGACCGGGACGCAGACCGGCGCGGGGGGCGCGGACGGTCCGGACGGTCCGGGGCGGAATCCTCCGTCCGCCGCAACCGTTCGAACGGTTCACCGAGCAGCACCGCATCTGTTCACGAGCAGCACGGAATCTGACGCGACCACTCAGAACCGAAGGGGGGCCAGGACACATGCAGGAGCACTACGCGGAGCACGGGGTGCGGCACACCGATGTGATCGGCGCCGATGGGGTACGCCTCGCGACCTGGGAGTACGGGCGCGGGGGCGGGCCCGAGGGCCTGGCGCCCGCGGGAGGCGGCGCCGCCGAGCCCGGGGTGCTGCTGCTCCACGGGCTGATGGGGCGCGCGTCCCACTGGGCCGGGACGGCGCGGTGGCTGGCGGAACGGCACCGGGTGGTCGCCTACGACCAGCGGGGGCACGGGGAGAGCGAGCGGCCCGCCGACAGCCTGCTGTCCCGCGAGGCGTATGTCGCCGACGCGGAGGCGGTCATAGAGGCGCTGGGGCTCGCGCCGGTCACGCTGGTCGGCCACGCCATGGGCGCGCTCACCGCCTGGCAGCTGGCCGCGCGCAGGCCGGATCTCGTGCGGGCGCTGGTGATCTTCGACATGCGGGCCTCGGCGCTCGGCGCGGCGTCGCAGCGCGCGTGGGAGGAGTGGTTCCGCACCTGGCCCGCGCCGTTCCCCTCGCTCGCGGAGGCGCGCCGCTGGTTCGCCGAGGAGGACCCGTGGCTCGCGGGCGCCCGCCGGCCCGCGCGCGGCGACTTCCACGCCGACATGATGACCCTGCGGGAGGACGGCTGGCGCCCGGTCTTCTCCCGCTCCCAGATGCTGCGCACCCGCGAGACCTGGGTCCACGACGCCCACTGGGACGAGCTGGCGCAGGTCGAGTGCCCGACACTGGTGGTGCGCGGCGTCGACGGCGAGCTGGGCCGCGCCGAGGCCATGGAGATGGTCAGGGTGCTGCCGCGCGGGGAGTACGCCGAGATACCGGACGCGGGACACCTGGTCCACTACGCGGACCCGGCGGCCTGGCGCGCCGCCACCGAGCCCTTCCTGACGGGGGTCCTGGCGGCGGGGGCGTAGGGCGCGGGGGCGGGGTGCCGGCGCGCGGGCGAGAGGGCGCGGGCCTCCGCGCGGCCGGGCTCATGCGCGGGGGTGCTCCTGTGCCCGGCGGCTTGCGCGACGGGGCGGGAGGTGCTCGTACGGGTGCGGTCGTATGCGTGGCCCCTGCGCGGGCCGGGCGTGCGCGGCGGGCGGGCGCGGCCCCCGGGGTGTGCGCGCCGGGGGGCCGCGCGGGTCAGCCCTTGCTGACCGCGGTGAGGATCTCCGGCAGGCGGTCCGCCATGGGGCCGGACGCGGCGCGGACGCCGAGCCAGGCGATCACCGCGCCGTAGACCGTGCCGACCGGCAGGACCAGCCAGGTCGCACCGGTGTGGCCCGCGGCGTGCAGCCAGATCGTCAGGCCCAGGATCGGGGAGGCGAGCAGCGGCGACGCCACCAGGCCGCCGAGCACCGACCACATCGCCAGGCTCGTCTGGCCGGGCGCGACGTTCTTCCGCGTCTCCTGCGGGATCGAGTACGGTAGCCGCGCCGACGCGGTCGCGCCGAGCGCCACCAGCGCGCCGAGCAGCGCCCACGACAGGCCCACCACCTCGGGCAGTGCCCGCCAGTCGTGCGTGAGCGCGGCCATCACGAAGCTGACGACCAGCGAGTACGGCAGGGTCACGAGCAGCAGCGCGAGCGCACGCGCCCGCAGCTCCAGGTACGCGTCGCGCTTCGAGGCGATCGTCATCGCGACCATCCAGAACGCCGACGTGTCCTGCCCGAACTGGTTGAACATCTGCGTGCCGAGCACCCCCGCGGCGAAGCAGCCGAAGTAGATCGTGCTCGCGCCCTGCACCGCGTTGAACACCGGCACGATCAGGCCCACCACCAGCGCGGACACCCACGCCGTCTTGGTCTTCGGATCCCGCACGGCATACCGCAGCGTGCGCAGCATCACCGTGCCCGTGCGGCCCTCGGGCAGCAGCGAGGCGCCGCTTCCACCGCGGCCCCGCCGCTTCGGCGCCGCCGCGGCGATCGTCGAGCTGTCAGGTGCCGTCATCAGCCGCACCATCGTGCGCTGCCACAGCACGAGGACCGCGGTGAGCAGCGCGAGCGCCAGGGCGAGCTGGGCCGCCATCCGCCCGTACGCGCCCTCGCTCGCCGACGCCACCGCGCCGAGCGCCGACGCCGGCGGGATCCACCGCACCACCGAGGCCGTCGGGTCGAGGGACGAGAGGCCGGAGGACGACTGGCTGATGCGCTGCACCCAGAAGTTGACCAGCTGGATGCCGACCGCGATCAGCAGGCCGCTCAGCACCGCGAGGTCGCGGCCCCTGCGGGAGGTCAGCAGGCGGGTGTTGGCCGAGGCCACGGCGCGCGCCAGGCCCACGCAGGTCAGCAGCGCCACCACCACGGCGAACACGGCGACGACCACGGCCGCCGCGCCGTGTGCCGTCGCGATCGCCGCGCCCACCAGCAGACACAGCGAGAACAGCGGGCCGAGGCCCACGAGCGACGCCACGAGCAGCGCGCCCGTCAGCGGGCGCGGGCGCAGCGGCAGCATCGCGAGGCGCGTCGTGTCGAGGGTCTCGTCGCCGCTCGGGAAGAACAGCGGCATCACCGTCCACCCCAGCGCGAGCAGCAGCACCACCAGCACCACGGGCGCCGCCGCGCCGTCCACCGCGCGCAGCACCGCGAGGCCCAGCAGAACGCCCGCCGACAGCAGCACCACGATCACCAGCGACGTCACCCAGACCGCCGTCCTGCTGGACGACTGGCGCAGGCCGCCCCGGAGCAGGGACAGCTTCAGCCGGACGACGACGGGCGTCAGCCCGCCCGCCCCGGCCGTCACTTGGCACCCCCGCCGAGCCAGTCGAGGGAGCCGCCGGCCGCGCGGCCCTGCGCGCCGACCAGTTCGAGGAACGCGCTCTGGAGGGACGCCGCGTCACCCCGTACCTCGGCGAGCGTGCCCTGCGCGCGGATGCGGCCCGCGGCCATCACCGCGACCCAGTCGCACAGCGACTCCACCAGCTCCATCACATGGCTGGAGAAGACCACCGTCGCGCCCGAGCCCGTGTAGCGCACCAGCACATCGCGGATGGTCTGCGCGGAGACCGGGTCGACGCCCTCGAACGGCTCGTCGAGGAACAGGACTTCGGGATTGTGCAGCAGCGCGGCGGCCAGGCCGATCTTCTTCCGCATGCCCGTCGAGTAGTCCACGACCAGCTTGTCCCGCGCACCCGTCAGGTCCAGCACGTCGAGCAGTTGGTCCGCGCGCTTGTCGACCTCCGCGCCCGGCAGGCCGCGCAGCCGGCCCGTGTACCCGAGCAGCTCGCGCCCCGACAGCCGCTCGAACAGCCGCAGCCCCTCGGGCAGCACCCCGATCCTGGCCTTCACCTGGGCCGGATCGCGCCACACGTCGTGCCCGGCGACCGTGACCCGCCCCTGGTCGGGCCTGAGCAGCCCCGTGATCATCGAGAGCGTCGTCGTCTTGCCCGCGCCGTTCGGCCCGACGAGCCCGATGAACTGCCCCGCGGGCAGCGCGAGATCGATCCCGGCGACCGCGACCTGCTCCCCGAACCGCTTCCACAGCCCCTCGACGCGGACGGCCGCACCCCCGGCCGCCCCCGCGCCGTCCTGCGCCCCCGCACCCGCCGCGCCACCCGCCGCACCCGGCGCGCCCCCCGCACCGACCGCCGCCCCGGGCGCGTCACCCGCACCGATCGGCGCCGTGCCGTCGTGTCCCCGCCGTGCCTGGTCCGGCATCTGCTGCACCTGCTCCCCGTCATCTCTGTGCCCGTCGAACGGCCCAGCGTAGGCGTACCCCGCCGACCGGTCATCAGCCGCAAAGAGGAGGCCCCCACCCCATCCGGCCGGGCGCGCCCGGGGCCCGGGGGGTGGGGTGGGTCAGGGGCGGGTGGGGTCCTGGGCGCAGGCGTAGGCGAGGGGGCTGAGGACCTCCTCGGGGTCGGGGAGCCAGCGGTTGGCCCGGGTGGGGTGGCGCACCCACTGGACGGCGCCCGCGCCGCCCACGCGGGTCGGCGGGGCGGGGACCCAGCCGTGCTCGCCGTGCGCGGCGAGATCGAGCGCGCTCGGCGACCAGCCGAGGGCGCGCACCAGGGCGGGCGCCTTCGCCGCGCCGCCCGGCAGGACGAAGAACAGCATCCTGCGGCCTGGCGTGCACGCCACGGGCCCGAGCGGCACCTGCCTGCGCTCCATGCGCGCCAGCGCGAGGAAACCGGCCGACTCCGGCACGTCGAGGACGTCGAACGAGCGGCCCGTGGGCAGCAGGACCGACGCCTTCGGGCGGCGCGCCCACAGCCTGCGCGCCCCGCTGCCGCTGCTCGTCGCCTCGGCGGCCCAGTCCTCGCGCGCCGGATGTGCGCCCGGCGCGCGGCAGTCGGACGCGCCGCAGGAACACCACTCCGTGCCCGCTCCCGGCTTCAGCCAGGTCCCTGGGAACACCTCCCAGTGTCGTTCCTCTGCATACATCACTGCGCATTCCAGGGGCAGTTGGGTGCGCTGTCGGGGGACCTTGACGGCGTCTTCGACACCGATGCTCTCTTCCACGCACAGCACAACTCCCGGTGCCACCCCGGGTTACGGCGTGCGCCCCGGCTCGCGGAAAGGCGAAAACCGGCATGTGGGGCGCACCGGTGCACTTCCGGGGGCGCGCGCGGGCCGGGGCCCCGGAAGCGGGTAGCCCTTTGCGGGGCCGTCCGCCAGGCCCCGCCCGGCCGGGGGCTTCCGGCCGGGCCCCGCGCAGGACGGCGGCACGGGACGCCGCACGGCGGACCGGTCGACGCAGCATGGCAGGCGCCACCCGCGACACACCCGGTGAACGGCACGAACATCACCAATAACGCTGAACTTTCGCATTCGCGGCACACCAGCAGGGCAGTGTGACGGAAATGATCACTGCGACCACAGGGGGTTTCCATTGGCAGCCAGACCTCTCGTCGCCCGCCAGCCGAACGAACGGCTCCAGGCGCTCATCCAGGAGGCCGCGTGTTCCAATGCGGGCCTCGCCAGGCGGGTCAACATGGTCGGCCACGAGCGCGGTCTCGACCTGCGGTACGACAAGACCTCCGTGGCGCGCTGGCTGCGCGGCCAGCAGCCGCGCGGGCGGGCCCCCGGCATCATCGCCGAGGCGCTCGGCCGCAAGCTGGGCCGCACGGTCACGATCGACGAGATCGGCATGGCCAACGGCAAGCACCTGGCGTCCGGCGTGGGGCTCCAGTTCGCGCCGACCGTCGTCGGGGCGATCGAGCAGGTCTGCGAGCTGTGGCGCAGCGACGTCGGCCGCCGCGACTTCCTGACCGGCTCGTCCGTCGCGTCCTCCGCGCTCGTGGAGCCCAGCAGGGACTGGCTGATCACCGGCGCCGACACGGCGATCGAGCGGTCGGCGGGCGCCCGCGTCGGCGACGGCGACGTGGACGCGGTGGAGGCCATGACCACCGCGCTCACCGGGCTCGACCACCGGTTCGGCAGCGGCCATGTGCGGCCCGTCGTCGTGCACTACCTCAACAGCGTCGTGTCCGGGCTGCTGGCCGGCTCGTACAAGGAGGCCATCGGGCGGCGGCTGTTCGCCGCCGTCGCGCGGCTGACCGAGCTCGCCGGGTACATGGCCGTGGACACCGGGCAGCCGGGGCTCGCGCAGCGCTACTACATCCAGGCCCTGCGGCTCGCGCAGGCCGCGGGGGACCGCGGCTACGGCGGCTATGTGCTCGCCGCCTCGATGAGCCACCTCGCGGCGCAGCTCGGAAACCCGCGCGAGATCTCCCAGTTGGCGCGGGCCGCGCAGGAGGGCGCACGGGGACAGGTGCCGGAGCGCGCCCTCGCGATGTTCTACGCGGCCGAGGCGCGGGGGCACGCCCTCATGGGCGACTCGCACGCGTGCCAGGAGGTCGCCAACAAGGCGCAGACCGCCCTCGACAGGGCCGGGGACCCGGCGGACGACCCGGACTGGATCGCCCACTTCGACCAGGCGTACCTCGCCGACGAACTCGCCCACTGCTACCGGGACCTCGGCCGCCCCGAGGCCGCGGCGCAGCACGCGCGCGACGCGCTCGACGGGCACCCGCAGACCCGGGCGCGGCGCCGCGCCATCGGCCTCGCGGTGCTTGCGGCGGCCCAGGTCCAGCAGCGCGAGGTGGAGGAGGCGTGCCGCACCGGCTCCGAGGCGGCCGACCTGCTGGGCTCGCTGCGTTCGAGCCGCGGCAAGGAGTACCTGGACGACCTGCGGGTGCGCCTCGAACCGTACGGGAAGGAAGCGTCGGTACGGGAGTTCGGCGAGCGCCTCGACGGGCGGGTGATGTGGGAGGTCGCGTGACGGCAGGGGCGTGGGGCGGGGCCGCGTACCAGGGGCACGGCCGCCGCCGGGGCGTCGCGGGAGCCGTGTGACGGGGCGTTCGTCACGTACGGCGGCATGCGTGGCAGAGCGCTGGATTCACCCGGTAGCGTGAGCCGACGATGGCGAAGGTCCACACGTTCCACACGTAGGAGTACCTGGTGACGCAGCGCGGGCAAGGGAATGAACGGGTCACGCCTGCCGACGGGCAGCCATGGGAGCAGCAGCCCTGGCGCCCGGCGGGCGACGGCCCGAACGACCCCGGGAGCCCCCCGCTGCCTGAGTACGCGGAGTACGGCGAGTACGGCGGACATTCCGAGTACGGCGCGTACGGCGAGCGCGACCAGGGCTACGGGCCGCGCCACGGGCGCCAGGACGGTCCCGGCTACGGCCCGGGCGGCGAACAGCCGGGCTACGGCGGTCAGTACGGCGGCTACGACGGCGGCACCCGGGACGGCGGCGCCCAGCCCTCCTACGGCGCTCCCGGCGAGGGGGCGCAGCCCGGCGGACAGCCGTACGCGCAGGAGCCGTACGGCGGCGGCCACGGCTACGGCTACCCCGGCGGCGGCGCGCAGCCGCTGCCCGCGGAGTCGCCCGCGCCGGGCGCCGCGGACGCGACGCAGTACCTGCCGCCGATGCCCGGTGGGGGCCACGGCCAGAACCCCGACGCGCAGGCCACCCAGTACATACCGCCCTTTCCGCAGCAGAACGGGCACGGCGCGGAGCCGGGGCAGAACCCGGACGCGCAGGCCACGCAGTTCCTCTCGCCCGTGCCGCCGCCGCAGCCCGACGGCCCGCGCACCCCGCCGTACTCCGCGCCCCGGGCCGCGGACGGCGAGGACGCGCCCCGGCAGCCGCCCGCGGAGTTCGACAACCTCTTCCGCAGCGACGACGGCACGCCCGCGCGCGGTGGCCGGATGAACCAGACGCGCGGCGTCAGCCTCAACCCGCCGCAGGGACAAGGTCAGTTCGCCGACCCCGCCCAGCAACCGCCCCAGCCGGCGCCGGGCTACGGCTATCCGCAGCCCGGCTACGGCTATCCGCCGCCCGCGGGGCCAGGCCCCGCCCGGCCGGGCGGCTACGGCTATCCGCCGCCCGCCACGGCCGGCGGCTACGGGACACCGCCGCCCGCCCGCCCCGACGACTACAGGACCGACGGCTCAGGACCCGGCAGGAAGAAGTCCCCCGCGATCCTCGTCGCCGCGGTCGCGGGCGTCGCCGCGGTCGGCCTCGGCGTCGGCGCGCTGCTCAGCACCGGCGGCGGGGGCGGCGACGGGGACAAGGACCAGAGCACGGTCGCCGCGCAGTCGCCCGCCGCCTCGGCGAGCAGCGGTACGTCCGCGGGCTCCGACGCGGCCGCGGGCCAGGCCAAGGCCCTCGACGGCCTCCTCGCCGACAGCAACAGCAGCCGCGAGGCCGTGATCGGCGCGGTCGGAGACATCAAGTCCTGCAAGAACCTCGACGGCGCGGCCGACGACCTGCACGGCGCGGCCTCCCAGCGGCAGGGACTCGTCGACCGGCTCGGCAAGATCACCATCGACAAGCTCCCCGACCACGCGGCGCTCGCCGCCGCCCTCACCGAGGGCTGGAAGGCGTCGGCCTCCGCCGACAACCACTACGCCCAGTGGGCGGCCCAGGCCAAGAGCCACAAGGTCTGCAAGCACGGCAGCGCGCGCCGCACCGGCGCCACGGGCGAGGGCGACCGGGCGAGCGGCGAGGCCACCACCGCCAAGACCCGCGCGGCGAAGCTCTGGAACTCCGTCGCCACCCGTTACGGCCTCAAGCAGCGCACCGCCTCGGACCTGTAGCGGGCCCGGCCACGGCCCGCGGCGCGCCGGGCTACTGTGCCGGGGCCTGGGTGCCCGAGGCGAGGAGGGTGCCCGCCATGTCGACGAAGCCCTTCTTCTGGGCCACCAGGCGGCCGTCCCTGACCATGAGGTACGTCACGTCGGGGTTGACGATGCGGGGGAAGCCGGGCGCGCCCAGCATGTCCTGGTAGCGCCAGCGCAGGGGCGGGGTCAGGCCGCCCGTGCGGACCGTGGTGCCGCTGTCGAGCGCGTCGACGATCCGCCCGGCGTCCACCTCGTCGCCCTTGACGGCCGCGACGACCTGCGCGAGCGCGGTGTAGGCGATCCAGGTGGTCTGCACGCCCGCGTCGTCGGCGTCGATCGTGTTGTCCTCGAACGCCTCGGTGGAGACGACCTTCTTCATCGCGTCCCACGCCGGATCGGACGAGTCCGGGTACCAGCCGGTCACGAGGGCCTTCTCGAAGAGTCCCTGCGCGCCGCCCGACGCGTCGATCAGCGGCTGGCCCACGCTGCCCACGACCGAGGAGACCCGCACGTCGCGCCCGTCGTCCGACAGGCGCCTGAAGGAGTCGAAGAACGTCGACGTGTGGTCGCCGAGCTGCGCGGTCACGCAGCCGCCCGCGCCCGCCGCGTCCCGCGCGCGCTCCGCCTGCGGCTGGTAGCCCGTGGCGTCCTCGGGCGCCCGCACGTCGGTGGCCCGGCCGCCGTGGTGGGTGGCGAGGCCCGCGTCGAGCAGCCGGGCCAGGGTGTCGCCCGCGCTGGTGTCGGGCCGTACGAGCGCGGTGTCGGCGCAGTCGGAGTCCGCGAGCTGCCGGCCGTTGCCCGCAAGGAGCGTCGCCTGGCCGCCGTTGACCGGGTAGGAGAGATAGCTCGTGAACTCCTGGGTGCTCAGCCCGAACCCGCCGATGTAGGGGATCGAGGCGGCCTCCAGGGGCGCCATGAACTGCTGCCCCCACTGGCTGTACGAGCCGACGACCGCGTCGACCTTCTTCGCCACCGCCTCCCGCGCGCAGGCCGCAGCGCCCGCGGGGGTGTTGCGCTCGTTGCAGGTCAGGACGGTCAGCTTGTGCCCGGACAGGCCGCCGTGCGCGTCGGCCCAGCGGGCGTACGCCTTCGCCATGCCGGGCATCCCCGGCATGTTCGTGGCGTTCGTGCCCACGGGCGCCCAGGTCATGACCGTGATGTCGTCCTTGCCGCCGCTGCCGCCCGGCAGCACCCCGCACCCGGCGAGCAGGCAGGCACCCGCCACGGTCGCGCACAGCGCCCGCAGCCGGGCTGCGCGGGGCCTGCGGGGGCGGGAGGGGAGCGGAAGACGCGACGGGGCGCTCATTCCCCGAAGGCTTCCGGCCATCGGGGAACACGGCCCCAGCCCCTGCTGCACCCCGGGTGTCCGCCAGGTGAACAGCGGGCGGGCGGGTGCGGAGAAGCCGTGTCCTGCGGCCCGCGCCCCGCGCCCGCCGGGGGCGTGCGCCGCAGGCCGGGCGGGCTCGGCGGGCCCGCGGCCGCCCACGTACGATCGATCACCGTGCAGCAAGGTGCAGAGAACTCTTCCCGTCGTGGCCGTCGCTCCTCCACCATGGGCGGCATGCCCTTGAACGACATGCCGTGGTGGCGCTGGCGCAGCAACGTGCGCTCCGCGCTGCACATGCTTTCGGACCCGGTCTTCCACCAGGAGTGCTGGCTCGCGGGCCGCGAGGGGTACGGCGACGTCACCGACGCCGTCTACCGCCTGGTCGAGGACACCTGGCTGGACAGCTGGTCGGCGGAGAAGTACGTCGGCACGATCTTCCGCGACTCCGCCGAGGCCGCCCTCGTCGACGTCGCCGTGCTGCGCGTCCTGCGGATCATGCACCAGGTGGGCCCCGACGCCCTGGTCTCCGCCTACCTCGAACACCACGGCTGGCCCGAGGCCGTGCGGGCCGCCCGCGAGGCGCACGTACTCCTCGCGACGAACGACGGCGACGACCCGGACACCCCGCCCCAGTCGCTCGACGTGCTGCGGATCATGAACCGGGCGGTGTGAGCGCCCGGTAGGACGGCCCCCGGGGCCCCGCCGCCCGGCCCGTGGACGGTGCGGGCCGCGGCGGGGCGCCGTATGCCATCCTCCGGGGTATGAACGAGCCGACCGCAGCCGCCGGGACCGCGAGCGCCCCGCGCGAGCAGTACGTCCTGACGCTGGCCTGCCCCGACAGGCAGGGCATCGTGCACGCCGTGTCCAGCTACCTCTTCATGACCGGCTGCAACATCGAGGACAGCCGCCAGTTCGGCGACCGCGACACCGGCCTGTTCTTCCTGCGCGTCCACTTCTCCACCGAGGCCGCGCCCGCGGGGGAGGCCGTGTCCGTCGAGAAGCTGCGGGCCGGCTTCGCCGCGATCGGCGACGCCTTCCGGATGGACTGGCAGATCCACCGCGCCGAGGAGCGGATGCGGATCCTGCTCATGGTCAGCAAGTTCGGCCACTGCCTCAACGACCTGCTGTTCCGGGCGAGCATCGGCGCCCTACCGGTCGACATCGCCGCCGTCGTCTCCAACCACCGCGACTTCGAGCAGCTCGCCGGCTCGTACGGCATCCCCTTCCACCACCTGCCCGTCACCCGGGACACCAAGGCTCAGGCCGAGCAGCGGCTGCTGGCCCTCGTCCGCGAGGAAGAGGTCGAACTCGTCGTGCTCGCGCGGTACATGCAGGTCATCTCCGACGACCTGTGCAAGCAGCTGAACGGGCGGATCATCAACATCCACCACTCGTTCCTGCCGAGCTTCAAGGGCGCGCGCCCCTACCACCAGGCGCACGCGCGCGGTGTGAAGCTGATCGGCGCGACCGCCCACTACGTCACCGCCGAGCTGGACGAGGGCCCCATCATCGAGCAGGAGGTGGCGCGCGTCGGCCACGAGGTCACCCCGGAGCAGCTGGTGGCGACGGGCCGGGACGTGGAGTGCCAGGCGCTGGCCCGCGCGGTGAAGTGGCACGCGGAGCACCGGATCCTGCTGAACGGCGCGCGCACGGTCGTCTTCGCCTGAGGGCCCCTCGTCCGAGGGCCTCTGTGCCAGGACCCGGACGGGCACACCCGCTACATCCGGCTGAGACCCGCCGCCGCGTACAGCACGTCCCGCGCCGCCGCACGGTCGCCGCGGCGGCCCGCCGCCGCCTCGTCCGGTTCGAGGCGGCCCGCCACCAGCTGGCAGAACTCGACGTCCTCCAGCGCCAGTTGCGCCACCACCCGGTCCGCGGAGCCGACCGCGGCCGGGGAGTCGAGCGGGATGAACCAGTCGCCGCCGCCCGCGCCCTCCACCTCCAGGTGCAGCGACCTGCCGGGCGCGCCCGCGGCCACCAGCTCGCCCGGCGGGCCCGCGAGCCCCTGCCGCCTGCGCTGCGCCAGTGCGCCCGGCAGCCGCCGCGCGGTGAGGTCGATCATCTCCCGCCGGTACGTGCCGCCGGGCGCCGCGTACGGATAGGCGACCGCCTCCGCGATGTCCGTCCCGTGTATCCAGCACTCGAAGGCCCGGTCCACCATCGCGTCGCAAAGCGGCAGTTCGAAGTCCCCGTACGACACGGGCACGCCCTCCACGCCGTCCGACGCGAACGACACCCGCCGTATCAGCGTGTGGTGCTGCTCCCGCCACGGCGCGTGCACGCCCCGGGTGGGCGGCACGGGCGCCGCGCCCCAGAACCGCTCGGTGCGCCGCTGCGGCGCGAGCGGCGCCGCGGGGGAGAGCGGGTCGTCGAGCCCGAGCGCCACCCCGACCAGGCCGTCCACCACCATCAGATGGCCGATCACGCCCGCGACCGTGGTGCGGCGCGCCACCGGCCGCTCCTCCTCGAACCAGCGCAGCCGCACCGGCGCGTGCCACTCGCCGTCCCCGATGTCACGCACCAGGGCGTCGAGCCGCGCCGCCTCCGCGTCGTACGCGCGCGCCCAGTCGGGCACCGGCGTACGGGCAGGCCTGCGGGCCAGGCAGTCGGCGAGCACCCGGGAGCGCAGCTGCGGATCGAGGTCGAGCGAGTGCTCCGTGTGCAGGAACCCCACCGCGTCGCGCAGCCGCAGCGCCTCCTCCGCGCAGGCGTCGCACTCGGTCAGGTGCGCCTCCACGTAGGTGGTCTCCTCCGGCGAGCACGCCGAGAGCGCCCAGGCGCCGAGCAGCGACCTGAGCACGCTGTGCGAGGGTCCTGCGGGCACGGTGCGGTACGAGCCGGTCACGGGGCGGTCCCCGGGCCGCCGCCCGCCGACGACAGCAGCTGGAGGCCGAGGCGCAGCCGCCTGCGCGCCTCGTCCTCGGTGACGTTCAGGTCGCGCGCGGTCTGCCGGTAGGTGCGCCGCCTGTGGTACGCGCTGTCCAGCGCGGCCCGCAGCGGCACCGGCATCGACGTCACGATGAAGTCGGCGCGCGCCGCCGTGGCCGCCCTGCGGACCCGGCCCTCGGACGCCGCGCCGCCCTCCCGCAGCCGCCGCACGGCGCACTCGCTCGCGAACGCGGCGAGCAGGCTGCGCAGCGTGCCGCGTCCCGGGCCGAACTCCTCGGGGTGCTGCCAGACATGGGCGAAGACCTCGCGGGTGACCTCGTCGGCGGCGCCCTCGTCGTCGAGGACCCGGTGCGCGAGGCTGTGCACCGTCGACGCGAGCCGGTCGTACAGCTCGCCGAGCGCGGCCTCCTCGCCGTGCGCGAGCCGCTGCTGCATCCTCCGGTCCCACCGGGGCGATGTCTCCGCCGCCATGTGCTCCCCCAGACTTCTTCCGGCCTTCCGGGCCGCCCCCGTCCCGTCCCGCCTCGTCAGAATGTAGTCGTCGGCGCCCACGGCGCACGCCCCTTTATCCCAAGTGCGCCCCTGCGCCGGTCGTGCCGCCGAATCGATGTTTCGGACGGGGACGCCGGGGCAGACCCCGGGGACACGGGGGCCCGGCGTACGGGTCCGGCACGGAGTGGGGGACGAGGAGGTTCTGGGCGCGTGACACTCGACGTGGCAGAGGCGGCACAGGGCCGGTGGACCGTGCTCCACATCACAGGTGAGCTGGATCTCATGACCTCGCCCGAGGTGCGCCGCCGGGTGCACGACGCCGTCGCCGAGGGGCACAGAGCGCTCGTGGTCGACCTCTCCGACGTGTACTTCTGCGATTCGAGCGGGGTCGGCGTGCTCGTCGCCACCCGCAGGCTGCTCCGCTCCTGCCAGGGCTCGCTGCGGGTCGTGCTGCCCGCAGGGGGCATGACGGACGGCTCGCACGTCAACCGGGTCCTGACCGCGCTCGGCGTGCGGCGCCTCTTCGAGATATACCCGGACTCCGACGCCGCCGTCGACGACGAGGCGGAACCGCTCTCGGCCTGAGCCCCGGCCCGAGCGGGCGCCGCGCCCGTCCGCGGCCCGCACGAGCCCCGCCGCCCGCGGCCGTCGCTGCGTACCCTGGTACGGGTGAGAGGCACCCCGCCCGAGAACCCGTCCGACGCCGAGCTGCTGCGCGCGGCGCGCGCAGGGGAGATGCCCGCGCTCGGCGCGCTGCTCGAACGGCACCGCGCGGGGATGCGCGCCGTCGCGCTGAGCCTGCTCGGCCACGGTCCGGACGCCGAAGACGCCGTACAGGACGCCGCGCTGACCGCCCTGCGGCACCTCGGCGACGTGCGCCGGCCCGAATCCGCCGGCGCCTGGCTGCGGATGGTCGTGCGCAACGCCTGCCGCGACCGGCTCCGCGCCCCCGGCCACGCGGCCCTGCTCGCCGACCCGCTCGGCGGCCCGCCGGCGGCCGAGGACACCGACCCGGCGCGCGCCCTGGAGCGGCACGCGCTGCGCGACTGGCTGTGGCGGGCCATGGACGACCTCTCGCCCACGCTGCGGATGACGCTGATGCTGCGGTACTTCAGCCCGCGCACCCCCTCGTACGACCGGATCGCCGCGGTGTGCGGGGTGCCCGTGGGCACGGTGCGCAGCCGGCTCGCCGAGGGGCGCGCGAAGCTCGCGGACGCGATGGCCGCGACCGCGGAAGCGGCGCACGGCGACGCGGCGGCCCGCACCAGGGCGAGCGCCGACGACGCGGTGGAGACGCTGGCGGCGGCGGAGGCGGGCAGGTTCGGCGAGCTGGCCGCCGAGCGCTGGACGCCCGACGTCGCCTACTACGAGGGCGGGCGGCGCGTGGGCGGCCGGGACTTCCTGGTCCGCGGCATGGAGGGCGACCTGGCGGCCGGGGTGCGCCAGCGCCTCGTGTCCGCCGTCACCAGCCGGGACACCACCATCTGGGAGATGGACCTGCTCAGCCCGCCGGACGCGCCCGACCACTGCCCGCCGGCCGTCGCCTGGCTGATGACCGCGAAGGACGGCAGGATGCACCGGCTGCGGCTGTTCCACGCCCCGGCCGCCGCCCCGACCCGTGCGTGACGCGGGTCACATCTTTTCCGGCCTCTCCGATCGAACTTCCCGCGCGGCCCCGCGTCCTGTGGGTGTCCTTCGCACCACCCACACGGAGAAGCCCACCATGCACGACGACACGACCACCGGCCTCCTGGCCCCCGGCGCCCACGACATCCAGGTCGACGGCCTCCATCAGCGCTACCACGTCCACGGCACGGGACCCGTCTGCCTGGCCGTGCCCGGGGGGCCCGGCGTGGGCTGGGAGTCCCTGCGCATGCCGGCCGTCGAGGAGTTCCTCACGCTGGTCTACGTGGAGCCGCTCGGCACCGGCGGCTCGCAGCGGCTGCCCTCGCACCCCGACGGCTACACCCGCGCCCGCCACACCCGCGCCCTGACCGCGCTGCTCGACCGGCTCGCGCTGCCCCGGGTGATCCTCCTCGGGCACTCGCACGGCGGCTTCGTCGCCCAGCACTTCGCGCTGCACCACCCGCAGCGGCTCGCCGGCCTCGTGCTGTACGAGAGCGCCCCGGTGACCGGCCCCGAGCACATGGCGGAGGCGGCCGCCAGGGTCGGCGACTTCGTCCGCCGCAACGAGGGCAACCCCGAACTCCCCGCCGTGCTCGCCGGGCTCCAGGCCGCGGGCGCCACCCGGGACGACGGGGAGATCACCGCCGCGCTGCGCGCCCTGCTGCCCGCCTACGTCGCACGCTACTGGGAGCGCGAGGACGAGTTCAAGGAGCTGCGCGCGGCCCTGACCTGCACCTACATCTCGTCCGTCGACGCGGACGGCACCCCCGACACCATCGACGACCGGGCGGCGCTCCCCGCGCTCACCGTGCCCACCCTCGTCGTCGTCGGCCGCTACGACATCCCCTGCGGCCCGCGCTGGGCCCGCGAGCTGCACGCCCTGATTCCCGGCGCGCGCCTGGTCGAACTGCCCGAGAGCGGCCACCTCGGCCACATCGAGGAACCCGCCGCCTTCGCCGCCGCCGTACGGGACTTCACCGCGTCCCTCCCGGCGTAGGACGCGCACCCCGCAGCCCCCGGCCCGTGCGGCGGGCAGGGGGCTGCGGCGCGGGCCCCGGTCAGAAGCCGGGGAAGAGGGCGACCAGGTCCGCCCGGCTGCCCGCCCCTGTGACCTCGACGGCGTCCGCGGGGCGCGAGCGCCCGTACACGAGGCGCAGCAGGGCGTCCGTGGTGCCCGTGACGGTGGTCGCGGGCTTTGCGACGGGCCCTGCGACGAGGTGGAGCTCGGCGCCGACGTCGAGGTGGTCCTCCGCGCCCCCGTGGCGCAGGGCGATCCGCCGCGGTGCGAGCGCGGCGCGCGCCTCGGCCGCGTGGAAGCGGGAGACGACGAGGTCGAGCCGCTCCCACACCAGGCCCGGGTGGGCGACCGCCGCGGCCCGGTCGAAGGCGGCCTCGGCGTCCCAGCCGTGCAGGGCCTGCACGGAGAGCCGGTAGCCGAGGTAGGTCGACAGCTCCATCGGGCCCGCGAAGTAGGGGATGCTCAGGTCTGCCTCCCGCGCCGCCGTGACGGAGTCGAGCAGGTCGAGGTGGGCGGCGTCCGCGTCCAGCCAGCTCCGGCGCTGTCCGGCGGGGTCCAGCGCGTCCCACCTCTCCCAGACGGGAGTCAACTCCTCACGTCGCGGGCCGCGTTCGTCGCCCGCGAGGCCGCGCCGCACGAGGTCGGCGCAGATCTCGGCGGCGCTGCCGAGGTGCGACAGCACCTGGGCGACCGTCCAGCCGGACGCGCAGGAGGGGCGGGTCAGGTCGTCGGCGGAGAGCGGCGCCGCCAGGGCGCGCAGGCGCGCCGAGGTGTCGTGGAGGGCGCTGAGCCACCGGGCCGAGGGACGGACCGCGTCCTGTCCTGGCGGGGCGTCGGCGGGCGCGGGGGCCGCGCCGTGGTCGTGGGTCCTGGGCTCGTCGGGTGCGGGGAGGTGCATGTCGTTCCTGGTCCTGGGGTCGGTCGGGGGACGCGGCCACCGGATGCGGCGCCGTGCCCGCCCCTCGCGAGGCGGGCGCGGCACCCGGCGCGGCGGCCGGGGGCGAGGTCAGGGCTTGGGCTGGTAGGCGAGGTCGGCGGCGGTCAGGCCCTCAAGGGCCATGCCGAACGGGACGTCCTGGACGATGCGCCTGCGGAGGTTCCTGTTGAGGGTCTGCTTCTGCAGGCTGCGGTAGAGCGCGGGCTTGGCCGCGAGGCCCCTGGCGATCTCCAGGCCGCGCTCGACGGCGCGCTCGTGGGCGACGACCTCGCTGACGACGCCCCAGTCGAGCGCGGTCCGCGCGTCGATCGACTCGCCCGTCCACAGCAGCCACTTGGCGCGTGCGGTGCCCGCGACCTCCTCCCAGACGACCTGCACGCCGTCGCCGCCCGTGATCCCGAACGAGGGGTGCGGGACGTCGGCGTAGGTCGCGCGCTCCGAGGCGATGTGGATGTCGGAGAGCAGGAGGTACTCGGAGTGGACGACGGCGGGGCCGTTCGCCACGCCGATGACCGGCAGCGGCAGCTCGACCAGGCGCTGGAGCACCTTGGCGCCCTCGGTGCGGGTCTTCTCCCAGGCCGCGGGCTTGAAGATCTCGCCCAGGCTCGGGCCGTCGATCTGGTCCATGAAGGAGTCGCCCGTGCCCGTCAGCACCATCGCCTTGTTGTCGCGGTCCAGGGCGATCCGCTCCAGGGCCTCGGGGAAGTCCTCGTGGGTCTGCCCGGTGAAGGTGACGGGCCCGCCCCCGGTGTGGAAGCGGACCAGCAGCACGCCGTCCTCGTCGCGCGACATGGCGAGGTTCTCGTACTGGGTGAAGTAGTCCGGCGTGGTCATGGTCGTCCCTCTCGGTGGAAGCCCTCTGGAGAACTGAACAGATCTGTTCGGTTGCTTGCGGGTTCGAGTGAACAGGTCTGTTCAGTCATTGTCAAGCGCTGACCGAACAGATCTGTTCACTCCCTGGTAGCCTTGGCGTGTGACCACGCCGAAGCCCCGCCGCCGCCCCGGCCTCGAACGCGTCCTCGCCACCGCCGACCGGCTGTTCTACGAGAAGGGCCTGCACGCGACGGGCGTCGACCTCATCGCGGCCGAGGCCGGCGTCTCGAAGGCGACGATGTACACGTACTTCCGCACCAAGGACGACCTGGTCGCGCAGTACCTGCGCGGGCGCAGCGAGGCATGGCAGGCGCACGTCACCGAGCAGCTGCGCGCCCGGGGCGGCGCGCCCGACGAGCGGATCCTGCGCGTCTTCGACCTGCTGGGGGAGTGGTTCGAGACCGACGACTTCCGCGGCTGCCCGTTCATCAACGCCGAGGCCGAGTCGGACCGTGAGGCCCCGGGACACCGGGTGAACCTCGGCCACCGCGCCTGGGTCAGGGCCCTGTTCGCCGGGCTGCTGCGCGAGGCCGGCGCCGTGGGGGCCGAGGAAGGCGCCGATCCGCCGGCGCGGCAGCTCGCCATGCTCTACGACGGCGCCATGACCAGCGCCTACGCCGAACCCGGCGGCGGCTGGGCCGAGGCGGCGCGCGAGGCGGCGCGTGTGCTGGTCGGGCGGGCGCTCCAGGACTGAGGTACGGCCCGCCCGCGAGGGATCTTTGTGATCGTACGATGGGAAAAGTCGGTCCAGCAGCGTCGCCGGGACCGGAGCGCCACGCGCGCACCCGAGGGCGGCGGCCGCCGCTCCGGCACCATGCGACACCCACGGAGAACCACCTCATGAGCACGGCCACCGACAGCGCACGGCAGACAGCAGCCCGGGACTCAGGGGTGCTGGTCCCCGTCGAGGTCCACTTCGACGACCTGGACTCGTTCGGCATGCTGCACAACGCACGCTACGGCGTGCTCACCGAGCGCGCGTGGATCTCGTACTGGCAGGGGCGCGGGATCGCCTTCGACGCCGACTGGGGCCAGATGGAGGACGGCTTCAACGTCGTCAAGGAGGTCAGGATCACCTTCGACCTGCCCATCACGCGCCCGGGCCGCTACGCCGTGCGCCTGAGGGTCGAGCACCTCGGCACCACCAGCCTCACGTACGGGTTCGACGTGCGCGACCCGGAGGCCGGCGTGACGTTCGCGCGCGGCACCAGGACCGTCGTGCGGCTCGACCCCGAGACCCGGCGGCCCGCCCCCTGGAGCGCGAGGGCCCGCGCCCTCGCCGAGGACCTGCGGCCCGCGGTCGCCTAGGGCCTCTCGTTCGGATCGTGCCGGGCCCGCGTGTCCCGGCGCCCGTGGGCGGGGCGCGTCGCCGTGGGGCGGCGCGCCCGGCCGTGCGCCGGGGCGTGCCCGCCGCGGCGCCGCGCCTCCCCCGGCCCGCCCCGTGCGCCGCGCGTGCTTCGCCGCGCGGCGCACGGCAGGTGTGCGTGCCCGCCGGGCGGCACCGGCGGGACGTACGCTCCCGCCATGGACAGCGCAGAGTACGAACGGAAGATCACCTCCCGGTTCGCCGCCTTCGACCAGGACCACAACGGCGCCATCGACCGGGAGGAGTTCAGCGGTGCCGCCGCCGCGCTGCTCGCGGAGTTCGGTGTCCGGCCCAGGTCGGACAAGGGCCAGGCGCTCTACGACGGCGCCGAGGCGTTCTGGCAGGGCATGGCGGGGATCGCCGACGTCGACGGCGACCAGCGCGTGACCCGCGAGGAGTTCCTGACCGGCGCGGTCAAGCGGCTGCGCGACAACCCCCGGCGGTTCGCCGAGATCGCCCGCCCCTTCCTGCACGCCGCGATCGCGGTGGCCGACGAGGACGGGCGGGGCGTCACCCACGCGGCACTCGGCCGCGCGCTGCGCGTGCTCGGCGTGCCGGAGGAGACCGGGGCGCGGGTGGCCGCCGCGCTCGACGGCGACGGGGACGGCCGCATCGGCGAGGACGAACTCCTCACGGCCTTCGCCGACTACTACGTCACCCCGGAGCCCTGAGCCGGGGCCTTCAGGTCACCCTGCGTGCCCAAAAGACGCCCGCTGTGCGGCCGATACCGGGTTGTGTCCCGGCGCCGCGTCGTCACGGCCCGGAGTCGCGCGGTCACTCGGGTACGCTCCGTAAGGTGCGAGACGGTGGGGGCGAGGCGGTCCGCGGAGTCGCGACAGCGGCTCCCGGGGGCGCCGTGCGCGCCGCTCGCACGGCTGAAAGGCGCCGCGCGCGCCCCTGTTCGACTCCGCGCGGCGTGCGTCGCACAGTATGCAGCACGCGTACTCCTTCGCGCTGGAATATGCCCGAAGCGCTTGTTGCGGTGACTGTACGTCAACCATGCTGTCGCGTAAGGGAACCACGGTCCGTGACCCCGATCCCGCCGGTGCGGGTCGAGGTACTTGTCGAGGCGCGAGGCGATGTGTCCGCCGGTTCGGATGGTGTGAACGGTGCAGGTACTTCAGGTGCAGTTGGAGATCGGTGCCGACCCCGCGGAGGTCGGCAGAGCCAGGCGGTGGGTCAGGTCACGGCTCGCCGGTTCCGGGATGGAGCGTGACGAGCCGACCGCGGAGAGCCTCGTCCTGATCGTCTCCGAACTCGTCACCAACGCCGTGGTGCACGCCGGTTGCCCGGCCGTGCTGCGGATACTGTTCGGCCTCGGCGCCGCGGATGCGGGCACCGTACGGGTCGAGGTGGCCGACGCGTGCGCGACGCCGCCGAGCCCGCGGCACGCACGCGGCGACGACACCGGCGGGCGCGGCCTCGAACTGGTCGACGGGCTCGCCGACCGGTGGGGCTGGCAGCCCGAGGGCGCGGGCAAGCGCGTCTGGTGCGAGGTGGACCGCGGGCCGCGCGGCGCCGGGGGCCGGGCCAGGGCCGGAGCCGTCGCGGCGCCCGCCGCCCCCGCGCTGCCCGGGCCGTGCGCGCTCGCGCGCCCCGCCTGAGGCGCGGCGGGGAGGGGCCCCTCGGGCCTCGGGACCGCGTGCGGGGTCAACTCGGCGCCCGGCCCGCCCCCGTGCGCACATCCGTGCCGGTGCGGGCGCGGAAGGTGCGCCGGTAGGCGGTCGGGGCCACGCCGAGCGCCGCCTGGAGGTGCCGGCGCAGCGACTGCGCCGTGCCGAAGCCGGCTTCCCTCGCCACCTGGTCCACCGTGAGGTCCGTGGACTCCAGCAACTGGCGTGCGCGCTCCACGCGTTGCCGTAGGAGCCACTGCCCGGGGCTGATCCCCGCCTCCTCCCGGAAGCGCCGGGTGAACGTGCGCACCGACATGGCCTCGCGCTCGGCCATCTCCCGCAGGGTGACGGGCTCGTGGAGCCGGGTGAGCGCCCAGGCGCGGGCCGCCGCCGTGGTCGCCCTGCGGGGCTCGGGCAGCGGGCGCTCGATGTACTGCGCCTGCCCGCCGTCCCTGAACGGAGGTACGACGGTCTGCCTGGCCACCTCGTTGGCCGCAGCGGTGCCGTGGTCCCTGCGCACGATGTGCAGGCACAGGTCGATCCCGGCGGCGACACCCGCCGAGGTGAGCACGTCGCCGTCGTCCACGAACAGCACGTTCGGGTCGACCCGCACGCGCGGATAGAGCCGCTGGAAGCGGTCCGCGCTGCTCCAGTGCGTGGTGGCGGGCCGCCCGTCGAGCAGCCCCGCGGCGGCGAGCACGAAGCTGCCCGTGCAGATCGAGACCAGGCGCGTGCCGGTCCGCAGGTGCGCGAGCGCCGCCGCGATGCCGGGCGGCAGCGTGCCGTCGTCGAACGCCGGGCCGATCTCGTACGACGCGGGCACGACGACCGTGTCGGCTGCGGCCAGCGCCTCGGGCCCGTGCTCCACGAGGATCGAGAAGTCGGCGTTCGTCCTGACGGGTCCTGGACCGGCGGCCCCGCAGGTCGCCACCGTGTAGAGCCGCTCGCCCGCCGGGCCCCTGGCGCGGCCGAAGATCCGCTGTGGAATGCCGAGTTCGAAGGGGATCACCCCGTCGAGCGCCAGCACGGCGACCCGGTGCGGCACGGTCCTTTGCCCCTGCCGGTCCCGCTCGCTGCCCCTGGCCATGGCCCGATCCTAACGAACCATGTCCGCCAGGCCACTGGCCGCGCACCGCCGGCTTCCGGATGCTGGCTGACGTGAATCGGACGAACAGGGCCGCGCGCCCGGCGAACGAGCAGGACGACCGGGCCGCTGCGGCCCCGGAGGGCGGGCGCACGGGTGCGGCGGGGCGCACCGGCGAGGCGGGGCCCGCGGGCGCGGCCGAGCGCGCGGGTGCGGTGGTGCGGGTGCGGGTGCACCGGGCGTGGTTCGTGGCGGCGGTGACGTTCGTGACCATCGTCGGCGCGGCGGCGTTCATGTCGCTGCCGGGACTGCTGATCGACCCGCTGCACGCCGAGTTCGGCTGGTCGCGCGGGACCATCGGCTCCGCGGTCTCCGTCAACCTCGCGCTGTACGGGCTGACCGCGCCGTTCGCCGCCGCGCTCATGGACCGGTTCGGCATCCGGCGGGTGGTCGCCGCCGCGCTCGCCGTCATCGCCGCCGGGTCGCTGCTGACCGTGGGGATGCACGCCGTGTGGCAACTGGTCCTGTACTGGGGTGTGCTGGTCGGCCTCGGCAGCGGCTCGATGGCGCTCGCCTTCGCCGCGACGGTCACCAGCCGCTGGTTCGTGGCCAGGCGCGGCCTGGTCACCGGCATCCTCACCGCCGCAAGCGCCTCGGGACAGCTCGTCTTCCTGCCGGTGCTCTCGTGGCTCGTCACCCACCACGGCTGGCGGCCCGCGGCGGTCACGGTCGGGCTCTCGGCCGCCGCGGTCGTCCCGCTGGTGCTGCTGCTGATGCGGGACCACCCGGCCGACGTGGGGCAGGCCGCCTACGGCGCCGCCGCGTACGAGGAGAAGCCGCCGCCGGTCACCGGCGCGGCCCGCAGGGCGCTCGGCGTGCTCGCGTCGGCCGCGCGCACCGGCCCGTTCTGGCTGCTCGCCGGGTCGTTCGCGGTGTGCGGCGCGTCCACCAACGGCCTGGTGAAGACCCACTTCGTACCCGCGGCGCACGACCACGGGCTGCCGGTGACGACGGCCGCCTCGCTGCTCGCGGTGATCGGCGTCTTCGACGTCGTCGGCACCGTCGCCTCCGGATGGTTCACCGACCGGCTCGACGCCCGGCGGCTGCTCGCCGTGTACTACGCGCTGCGCGGGGTGTCCCTGATGTTCCTGCCCCTGCTGCTCGGCCCCTCGCTGCACCCGACGATGCTGTTCTTCATCGTCTTCTACGGGCTCGACTGGGTCGCCACCGTGCCGCCGACGATCGCCCTGTGCCGCGAGCACTTCGGCGAGGACAGCTCCATCGTCTTCGGCTGGGTGCTCGCCGCGCACCAGGTCGGCGCCGCCGTGGTGGCCTGGGCGGGCGGTGTGGCCCGCGACGTGTTCGGCTCGTACGACGTGGTCTGGTACGCGGCGGGCGCGCTGTGCGCACTCGCCGCGCTGATGGCGCTCGTCGTCCGCCGCGCCGCCCCGCCGCCGCTCGCCGCGGGGGCGTGACACCGCCGCGGGCCGCGCCCGTCAGCGGCCGTGCGCCACCGCCCTCGCCACCACCGGTGCGGTACGGGCCAGTTCACGCAGTGTGCCGCTCAACGGGGTGATGTAGCCCAGGAAGTGGAGGCCGGGCGCGGCCGGGCCCCGGTGCCGTGGGCGGCCGTCGGGCCCCAGCACGCCGAGGGCGCCCACCAGGGGTTCGAGGCCCTGCTCGTACCCCGTCGCGGCGACGACGGCCTCGGGCGTGATGCGGGTGCCGTCCGCGAGCACCACCTTGTCCCCGTCGAACGACTCGACGGCGGCGACGGGTTCGACCCGCCCCTCCCGTACCGCCCGCACCAGGCCCACGTCCTGCACCGGGATCGCGCCTTCGCGCGCCCGGGTCGCGAGCCCCTTCTCCGGGCGGCCGAGACCGGGTGCCTTCAGCGTCACGCCCCTGGCCGCCCGGTCCACCAGTGCGGCGGGCAGCCTGCGGACGAGGATGCCGCTGCCCTGCGAGGGCCAGCCGAGCGTCGAGCGGCGCAGGATGTGCGGGGGAGTCCTGACCGCGAGCCGCACCCGGGCCGCGCCGCACTCCGCGAGGTCCGTGGCGATCTCGGCGCCCGTGTTGCCCGCGCCCACCACCAGCACGTCGCGGTCCCGGTAGGGCGCCGCCTCGCGGTAGTCGCCCGCGTGCAGCAACTCCCCGGTGTAGGAGTCGAGTCCAGGCCAGTTCGGCACCCGGGGGGTGTGGTTGAAGCCCGTCGCCACGACCACGGCGCGTGCCCGCAGCTCACGGCCGCCGGTGCCGCGCAGCAGCCAACGCGCCCCGTCCGCGGGCCCGTTGGCCGCCTGGCCGGTCTGCTCGGACTGGTCGGACTGGTCAGTCTTGTCGGACTGTTCGGACCGGGCGGCCGCCAACGGCTCGATGCCGGTCACCTCGACGCCCGTCACGACGTCCAGGTCGTGGACGCGGGCGTACCGCTCCAGATACGCGACGAAGCGGTCGCGCGGCACCCACCGGCCAAAGGACCGGGGTATCCGCAGCCCCGGCAGGGACGACCAGCGCCGCGTGGTGTGCAGATGCAACCGGTCGTAGTGGCCGCGCCAGGAGGCCCCGACGGCGTCCGACTTCTCCAGCACCACCGTCCGTATCCCGCGGCTCCGCAGCGCCGCCGCCACCGCCAACCCCCCTGGACCGGCCCCGATCACATAGACGGGCGGTTCGTTCGCGGTGCCGTGTGGGGCAGTTGTGTGGTCGGACATGACAGAAAGTTCTCATCTCGGGCCCGCCCGGCGGGTCTCACTTGCATATCGGTCGCGATCTGAATCGGTTTCGAGGAGATTTCCCCCACGGGAGCTCCATACACGCGGCGGCGCCGAACACCCCGCCGGAAGCGGCCCGCACGACGCGGGATCACGGCCAGAGGAGGTCCCGCGCCCAGGTGTCGGCGGCGGGCGCGGTGCGGCGATAGCGGACGCGTACATGTCGGCGCGCGGCGTCGCCCTGGAAGAACTCGGCCTCGTCGGGCGCCACCACATAGCCGGTCCAGGTGGGCGCCTGCGCGGTCGGCTCGCTCTCGGCGCGGCGCCACGCGGCCTCGTAGGCGCGGGCCAGCGCCGCTCGCGAGTCCAGCACGTCGCTCTGCCGGCCCGCGAGCGCGGCGGCGAGCGCGCCCGTCGAGCGGGCCCGCAGGTCGGCGCGTGTCTCCTCGGCGTCGGCAGGGACGACGGGGCCGCGCAGCCGGACGGCGCGCGCCTGCGTGTGCCAGTAGAAGGTGAGCGCGGCGAACGGCACCGCCGCGAGCTGGCGGCCCTTGCGGCTGGTGGAGTGGGTGGCGAAGTGCCAGCCGCGGTCGTCCGCCTCGTGCAGCATCACCGTGCGCACGTCGGGCCGCCCCTCGGCGTCCGCGGTGGCGAGGGCCATGGTGTGCGGCTCGGGCTGGCCGGCGGCGACGGCGTCGGCGAACCACCGGTGGAACAGCGGCAGCGGGCTGCCGGGAGCCTCGGCTGGATCGAAGGCGGGGAGCCCCGACTCCCCGGTGTCCCACACGCGTTGCTGCCGCAGCAGGGCGCGGAACCGGACGGCCGCGCCGGCGGCGGACTCGTCGGACCCCGGGAATTCCGGAACGCTGTCGTCCATGGGCATGCGTCCTATTCAACCGTGTGCGCGGCCCCGCGCATTCACCGGTGTGCGCGGCCGGTGACACGGGACGTGCGCATTCCCGGTGCGCGCGGCCGGACCCTTCGGTCCACGCCGGGCAGGGGCGCCCCGATTTCCTGCGGGTTTTCCTGTGGGTGCGGACGGCCGCTCGTTCGACCGCGTGCGCGTCCCGATGTCGACCGCGTACGCGTCCCGTTCCGTACGGTGGGCCGACGGGGGCCAAAGGCGGCGACCCCGTCGGCGGGACAGGACGCTCCACGGCGCACGGCGGAAGCCGTGCCGGGAGAACACGGGAAAAGCGGGCCGGGCAAACGGGAGAAGTGCACAGCACGGCGCGGGAATTACCGCGTCGGCTTCCTGCCCGTCACCCCGAGATGGACCAGAAGCGCCAGATTCGGCTTGAGGTCGGCCTGTTTCACGCCCCAGCTCTGAAAGCCCTTCTGGTGCGAGGCGACGGCGGAGAGCATCACGACGAGTGATCCCGCGATCGCCGCCGGTACGACTTCCTTGTCGACGCGGCCCTTCGCCTGAAGTTCCTTCACCGAATCCGTGAGGGAGTTGGTGATCGAGTTGAGGATCTTCATGCGGATCTTGGAGAACCGTTTGTCCCCTTCCGCGTCACCGAGGTCGATGACGCGCAGAATCGCGTCGTGTCTGCGCCAGAAGTCGAGGAATCCGTCGACCAGTTCCTCCGCCGACTGCCAGCCCGCACGGCCGGTCCAGGAACGCCCGGCGACGAGTTCCGTCAACCCGGTGCTCTCCCTGGCCATTTCCTCCGCGAGCTCCAGTACGGCCCCTTCCACATCGGGGAAGTACTGGTAGAACGTCGCGGGAGACGTGCCCGCCTTCCGGGCCACGTCGATGACTTTGACGTCCCGGTACGGCGAGGAGCTGAGCATCTCGCTGAGGCAGTCGAGCAGCTTCTGCCGCGTCGCCTGTCCGCGTCGACCGGCCACGCGGCCGTCGACCGTTCGTACTTGTCCTGTCATGCCGTCAGCTTACCGACGGGGGATCGGCGCGCGATTTGGCCGACTGCAAATGGGGACATCCACGGGGTACACCGGGTGTTCCGGGCGCTCCTTCCGTGCGGCATGAACATCTGGCACATTCCTTTTGCGGCGATGTCGTGTACCGCGTCGCGCCGCCTTGCGCGGCCTATAGCGGCACCCGTATGGCGCCCTTCCCGCGGCCATCCGCACCCCTTCGGCCCTGCCTTACGGGGCCTTACGGCGTCTTCGCCGGATGCCCGGATTCCGCCGGGAAACGCGTCTTGACCGAGTCAATTGTTCTATTCCCCACGCTGCGCGCCCGGCGTTCAGCCATTAGCTTTGCCGGAGGGCGCGGCGGGAGAGCCGTGCGCCGCCGCGGACACACGAGGGTTCGGGAGGTGGGCCGTGGCCGCATTCACCGAGGGCACACCGTGCTGGCTCGACGTGTCGCTGCCCGACCTCGAAGCGGGCAAGAGGTTCTACGGCGGCCTGTTCGGCTGGACCTTCGGCCCCGGCCCCGAGCCGTACGGGGACAGCGGCTCGGCGACCGCGTACAGCGGCGGCAGCCGGGTCGCGGCCCTCGTCGCCAAGCGCGACGGCAGGATGCCCACCGCGTGGGGCGTGTACTTCGCCACGCCGGACGCCGCGGAAGCCGCCCGCAGGGTCCGCGCGGCGGGCGGCAGCATGGTGCGGGAGCCCGTGGCGGCCGGGCGGCACGGCGTGGTGGCGCTCGCCGCCGATCCCGGTGGCGCGGTGTTCGGCCTCTGGCAGCCCGCGCAGGACGAGCGGGACGAGGCCGTGGGGAGCGCGGGCGGCGGCGAGGACGTCGTGCGCGGCGAGGCCGTGCGGGCAGGCGGCGGCGCGGGCGGGCGGGACGGCGGCGTCGGGTTCGGGGAGCGGGGCCGCCCCGGCTCGTTCTGCTGGACCGAGGTCTACACGCGGCTGCCCGAGCCGGTCGACGCGTTCTACGAGCGGGTGCTGCGCGTCAGCGGCAGCGACGCGCCGGGTCTGCCGGGCGACGCGGTGCCGTTTCGCCTGTGGTCCCCGAAGGGCGCGACGCCGGGGCCCGCCTCCGCGGTCGCCGGGCGCAGCGTGATGACGGACGCGTTCCCCGCCGCCCTGCCCGGCCACTTCCTGAACTACTTCTCCGTCGCCGACTGCGGCGCCACCGCGGCTGCGGCCGTGCGCCTCGGCGGCCGGGTGCGCCAGGAGCCCTTCGACATCCCGTACGGGCGGATGGCGGTCCTCACCGACGACCAGGGCGCGGAATTCGGCGTCCTGGCCGACGCCGACCGCGACGCCCACGCCGACGCCGACCGCGACGCCGACGCGGACCGCGGGCGGGACGGCGCGGGCCAAGAGTAGGGGCCCGCGGCGCCCGGCGGGGGCGTACGCGGTGACACACGCACCCGTTGTGCACCCCGGTTCGCAACGCGGCCCCCGTACAGGAACAATCGGGTGCGACGAGGCCGTACCTTTGTGGCCCGTACGGGGAGGTGGCACGCACGGTGGAGCAGCTGACACAGCACGACCCGAGACGTATCGGACCGTTCGAGGTACTGCGCAGGCTCGGCGCGGGGGGCATGGGGCTCGTCTATCTCGCGCGGTCGGCGTCGGGCCGCCGTGTCGCGATCAAGACGGTGCGCACCGAGCTCGCCGAGGACCAGCTGTTCCGCGTCCGCTTCACCCGCGAGGTGGAGGCGGCCCGCGCCGTCAGCGGCTTCTACACCGCGGCCGTGGTCGACGCCGACCCGCGCGCCGCCGTGCCGTGGCTGGCCACCGCCTATGTGCCCGCGCCCTCCCTGGAGGAGATCGTCGGCGAGTGCGGCCCGATGCCCGTGCAGGCGGTGCGCTGGCTCGCCGCCGGTATCGCCGAGGCGCTCCAGTCCATCCACGCGGCCCACCTGGTGCACCGCGACCTCAAGCCGTCGAACGTCCTCGTCGTCGAGGACGGGCCGCGCGTCATCGACTTCGGCATCGCGTCCGGCGTCTCCAACACCCGACTGACCATGACCAACGTCGCCGTGGGCACCCCCGCCTACATGTCGCCGGAGCAGGCGCGCGACTCCCGCAGCGTGACCGGTGCGAGCGACGTCTTCTCCCTCGGCTCCACCCTGGTGTACGCGGCGACGGGGCACGCGCCCTTCCACGGCGCCAACCCGGTCGAGACCGTCTTCATGCTCCTGCGCGAGGGCCCCGACCTGACGGGCCTGCCGGACGAGCTGCGCCCGCTGATCGAGTCCTGCATGGCGATGAACGCGGAGCAGCGGCCCACCCCCGCCGACCTCCAGGCGCAGCTCGCGCCGTACCTCTTCTCGGCCGAGGGCGACGACACCGGCACGGTCTCCGCGTGGCTGCCCGACTCGGCCGTCGAGATGATCGCCCGCCGCCAGAACGAGGGGCACAAGCCCTGGTCGCCGCAGGGCGGCGGCCGGCAGGCCGCGGGCGCAGGCAGGCCGGCGCACGGCCAGGCGGGGCGGCCCGCCGTGCCGCCCATGCCGTCGCGGCCGCCCGCGCACGGCCCCTACCGGCCCGCGGCCGCGGGGGCGCAGCCGCAGGGCGGACCCGCGGGGCCGCCGCAGGCCGCCCCGTACGGCGGCCGGGCGCAGCTGCCCGCGCAGCAGCCCGTCGCCGGCGGCTACCCGGCGCGGCAGCAGGACCCCGTGGGCGACTCCGGCGGCCCTGTGCGCCTCGGCACCTCGCCCGTGCCGATCGGCCCCGGGCCGCTCGCGTCCGCCGCCGCGCACGCCCCGGCGCCCGAGGCGGGCGCCGCCACCGGCTGGATCGTGCCGCCCGCAGGCCTGACCGGCGCGGCGCACGCGAGCCCGCAGGCGCCCGCCCCGGCCCCCGCGCCCGAGGCGGACGGCGGGCGGCCGCACTGGCGGCCCTGGCGCTTTCGCATGTCGAACGACGTGTGGGGCACGCCCGTCGTCGTCGGCGACCTGCTGTACGTGACGTCCTTCGAGGTCCACGCGCTGGACGTGGGCACGGGCAGGCGCCAGTTCAAGACCAGGGACGTCGCCTGGGCGATGGCCGTGTCGGGCGGCCGTATCCACGCCTCCGACGGCCCGACGCTGTACGCGCTCGACGCGCAGGACGGCACCGAGCGCTGGCGGCTGCACACCGACGCCTGGGTGTACTCGCTCAAGGTCGACCGCGGCACGGTCGTCACCGGCACCCGCGGCGGCGGTGTGCAGGCGTGGGAGGCGTCCAACGGCGAGAAGCTGTGGGAGCTCTCCGGCGCGCAGACCGAGTTCGAGACGCCGGAGGCGGGCCCCGCGGTCCACGACGGCACGGTCTACGTGTGGAAGGACGCGCGGCTGCGGGCGCTCGACGCGCGCACGGGCGCCGAGCGCTGGTCGTACCCCGTGGGCGACGGCGCGTCCTGCGGCGGCGTGCCGGTGCGGATCACGCCGGCGCAGGACGGCCGGCTGTACATCGCGGCGGGCACGCGCGTGCTCTGCGTGGACATCGCGGGCGGCCATGTGCGCTGGCACTTCGAGGCGCCCGCCGTCTTCCTCTCGCCGCCCGCCTTCGCGCCGGGACCCGCCGTCGCGGGCGGCGGTGTCTACCTCGCCGACTACCTCGGCACCGTGTACGCGCTCGACGCCGCCACGGGCAAGGACCGCTGGCGCATCGCCACCGAGTCCCGCGCCTCGGTGGAGCCCGTGCTCGTCGCCGGCGGCAACGTCCACGTCGGCAGCGGCGCCGCCGTCTACACCCTGGACGCCGTCGCAGGCACCCCGAAGTGGCGGTTCGCGGCGGGCGGCGAGATCGTCGGCGCCCCCGCCGTCGCCGACGGCAGGCTGCACTTCGGCTCCGCCGACCACGTCCTGTACACGCTCGACGCGGGCGAGGGCCAGCTGCGCTGGAAGCTGGCGACCGGCGGGGAGATCACCGGCTCCCCGGTCGCCGAGCGCGGCGTCGTGTACGCGTGCAGCAAGGACCGCTGCGTGTACGCGCTGGACGCGCGCAAGGGCACGGCGACGGGGCGCTGACCGGCCCCGTGCGGGCGCGGCACCGGCCGTCCCGGGCGCGGCCTCCCGTCGTGCGGGCGCGGCCTCCGTCGTACGAGGGTGCGGCCCCGGTCCTGTCAGCGGCCGTACGGGCCCGGCTCCCCGCGGCCGCCCGGCCGGTCGTCGTACCACTCGCCGTCGCCCTCGGCGCCGGTATAGCCCGCGCCGTACACCCCGTAGCCGTCGCCCTCGGGGCCGGGTGCGGGTTCGAAGCGGCGCCTGCGCCCGCGCATCACCACGGAGGCGAGCAGCAGCGCGATCCCGCCGCCCGCGCTGTACGCGACGCCGGGGCCGAGCCCCGAGCCGTCGCCGCCGACGACGAGGCTGCCAGCCGCCTCGCCCTGCCGGACCATCCACAGCACGGTGAAGCCGATGACGACGAGGCCCGCGCACGCCACCAGCGGCCGTGCGCGCAGGGCGAGCCCGATCAGCGTCAGCAGCGCGGCGAACGCGAACGGCGCCACCAGCGAGGCCCACACCCCGGTGCCCGCCCCCGTGACACCCCGCGCCTCGAACAGCTCGGCGATCCGGTAGTGGCGGCCCTGACGCCCGCCGTACCAGGCGAGGAACGGCCCGAGCACGGCCGCCGCCGCGCCGGCCAGGGCGATGATCCCGCCGATGACATTGCGTACCATCGTCGGCCTCCTTCAGGCGATGCGGCCCTCCTTCGACGCTACGCCGCGTCACCGGGAACCGCCACGGTGTGCGCCACGTCCTTGATCCGGGGGCAGAGGCCCCCGTTCCACGGGGGAGGCGCGGTGCGCATCGGACAGCAGGCGAAGGTCGTCGCGGTGGCGGGGGTGGTGGTGCTCGCGCTGACGGGCTTCTCCCGGCACGGCAGCCACAGTCACAGCCACAGTCATGGCCACTACGGCTCGGGCGGCGGGGGCGGCTGCTCGGGCCCCGCCCACACGAGCAGCAGCTCCGGATCGTCATCGAGGAGCACGTACGGCTCCACCACCGACACCGACACCGACACCGCCGACGACGGCACAGGCGACTCCTACGGCAGCGGCTCGGCCACGCCCGCGAGCGGCTACCGCACCCGGCCCACGCACCAGGCCGCCACCGGCTCGTCGCAGGGCGCGCACACCGCGCGGGCCACCGCACGCAGCCTGGCGTGCGCGTCGCCCGCCGCGGGCGGCCGCAAGGCCGTCACGTCCTCGAAGGTCGAGGTCACCGCCGCGCGGTCCAACGGGAGCGCGGCGACCTTCGAGGTCGACGTCGTCTTCAAGGACGCGGCCGGCACGTCCGTGGACATCGGCTCGGCCTCCGTACGGCTCGCGCCCGGCGCGACCAGGACCGTCACGGTCCCGATGGACACCCCGTCCAGCGTCGGCACCGTCGCGACCTGCGAGCCCTCGGTGGTGTAGCCGCGCGCCGCGGCGCGCGGGAGCCGGGACACCGCGGCGCGGGCACCGCACACGCACGGGCAGGGCCCGCGCCACCGGCGCGGGCCCTGCCCGTTCTCGTCCCCCGGATGTTCCCGCCACGGCCGCCGCGGCCTCCCCTCCGGGCCGCCGCGGCCGTGCCCCCCGCTCGGGGCGGTCATTCCCCGTCTGCCACACCTCAGGGGGCGTGGCTGTCCAGCGGCTTGATGGGAGGCCCGTCCGCGGGCTCCGAGCCCGCGTGGCTGTCGAGCGCCGTGGCCTCGTCGGCCGCGTCGTCGCCACCCTTCGCCGCGGTCTTCCCCTCGGCCGGCGGCGCGGGTGCGTGGCTGTCGAGGGTCGTGATCTCCTCGTCCTTCTTCGCTTCGCTCATGCTGGCGTGCTCCTGGCTCTCGGACGTCTTCTGTCGAGGGCGGCGCGCGCCCGGTGCCTCCCCCGTGCCGCACCGGGCGAGCGCCTTGACGACCCCCCCTTCCCCCGTGCGGTGGGTCGCCGTTGGGTTGAGCATGCCAGGAGGCGCTAAACGTTCGATGAACGACCCCGGGGGCCCGCGGCGCGGTGCGCGCGCCTCAGGCGGCCAGCGGCGTGAGCAGTACGCGCACCTCCGCGGCCTCGTCCGCGTCGGCCGCCTCGTAGAGCGCGAGCGCCTCCTGCCAGCAGGCGCGGGCGCGCTCCGGCTGCCCGAGGGCGTCGAGTGCCTTGCCCAGCACGGTGAGGATGTTCGCCCGCATCCACTCGCCGCCGATGAAGCCGAGCGTGAGGGCCTGTTCCGCGAACCTCGCAGCGAGCGGCGGTCTCTTCGCGGCCAGGTGCACCTGGGCGATACGGAAGTGCGTCGTGCCCTGCCACAACCGCTGCCGGTTCTCCTCGAAGATGTTCAGCGCCTCGTTGAACTCCTTGAGCGCCTCGACGTGCCTCCCGCTGTGGGCGTACGCGATGCCCAGCGCGAAGCGCGCGTTCGCCAGGCGGAGCGTCAGGCCGAGGTCGTCGTAGATCGCCATGCCCCTGCGGACGAGCTCGACGGCCTCCTCGGTCCTGTCCATGGAGACCAGCACGCGCGACAGGTTGCACAGGGCGCTCGCCTCGCCCGGCGCGTTGCCGTCCCCGCGGAAGGCGGCGATCGCTTCGAGCAGGTGCGACTCCCCGTCGCGGAAGCGGCCCTGGCACAGGGCGACGATGCCGCGCTCGTTCGCCGCGTTGCAGTGCGTCCAGACGTCCTGGGCCGCCTCGCGCAGCGCGACCGCGCGGCGCGCCTCGTCGTCCGCCTCGTCGAACCTGCCCGCCTTGATGTACACCTGCGTGAGCGTCGTACGGGCCCGGCCCTCGGCGTGCGCGTCGCCCGCCGCGTGGGCGGCGTCCCGCGCGGCCAGGGCCGCCACCTCGTAGGCGCGCGAGTTGGCGCCGGACTCCGAGAGGTCCTTGGCCGCGAGCAGCAGGTCCACGGCGCGGCGCAGCAGCGTCGGCTGGGCGAGCGACTGCCGCACGCAGGCGAGGATCGACGCGGCCTCCGCGTACAGCCAGTCAAGGGCCTCGGTCCTGGACGGGAAGGACAGGCCCGTGTCGCGGGCGCGCTCCAGATGGGCGACGGTGCGGTCGCCGGGGCGCTCCATCCCGTACACCCGGGACGCCGTCGCCAGATAGAAGTCGAGCAGCCGCTCCAGCGCCTCGCGCCGCCTGGCCGGCGGGTGTTCGTCGCGTTCCGCGCATGCACGCGCGTAGAGCCGTACGAGATCGTGGAAGCGGTAGCGGCCGGGTGCGGCGGATTCGAGCAGCGAGGTGTCGACGAGCGATTCGAGCAGGTCCTCGGTCCGGTCGGGCGGCAGGTCGAAGACGGCGGCCGCCGCGGCCAGCGAGATGTCGGGGCCGTCGGCGAGGCCGAGCAGGCGGAACGCGCGCGACTGCGCGGGCTCCAACTGTCCGTACCCCAGCTCGAAGGTGGCCTTCACCGCCAGGTCGCCCGCCTGGAGCTCGTCCAGCCTGCGCCGCTCGTCCGCGAGCTTCGAGGCGAGGACCGAGACGGTCCAGGTGCGGCGCGCGGCCAGCCGGGAGGCGGCGATCCGGATCGCGAGCGGGAGGAACCCGCAGGCCGCGACGACGTCGAGGGACGCCTCGCGCTCCGACCGCACCCGCTCGATGCCGACGATCTTGGTGAAGAGGTCGAGCGCCTCTGCGGGGGACATCACGTCCAGGTCGACGAGGTGCGCGCCCGCCAGGTCCACCATCCGCGTCCTGCCCGTGATCAGGGCGGCGCAGCCCGTGGTGCCCGGCAGCAGGGGCCGGACCTGCGCGGCGTCGCGCGCGTTGTCCAGCAGGACCAGCACGCGGCGGCCGTCGAGCGTGGAGCGGTACAGCGCCGCCCGCTCCTCCAGGGTCTCGGGCACCGAGCGGTCCGGGGTGCCGAGCGCCCGCAGGAACGAGCCGAGGACCGTCGCGGGGTCGGCCGCGGCGGCCGACGAGCCCTGCAGGTCCACATAGAGCTGCCCGTCGGGGAAGTGCGGGCGGGCGGCGTGCGCCACGTGCACGGCGAGGGTCGTCTTGCCGACGCCGCCGATGCCGGCGAGCGCGGAGACGGCCATCACCGAGCCCTCGGAGAGCGCGAGCAGCTCGCCCAGCTCCGCGACGAACGCCGCGCGGCCGGTGAAGTCCGGCACGGTGGCGGGAAGTTGCGCGGGGCGCGGGGCCGCGAGGTCGGGCACGGAGTGGAGGACGACGGGCCGTGCGAGCTCCTCGTCCGCGTTGAGGATCGCGTGCTGGAGCTCCGTCAGCTCGGGCCGCGGGTCGACGCCGAGCTCCTCGGCGAGCAGCTGCCGGGTGTCGGTGTAGACGGCCAGCGCCTCGGCCTGGCGGCCGCTGCGGTACAGGGCGACCATCAGCAGCTCGCGCAGCCGCTCCCGCAGGGGGTGCCCCGCGGTGAGCGCGGTCAGCTCGGACACGGCCTCCGCGTGGGAGCCGAGCTCCAGGTCGAGGTCGAGGCGCTGCTCGACCAGGCCGAGCCGCCACTCCCCGAGGCGCACGCGCTGCGTCTCGGCGAACGGGCCCGGCAGGTGCGCGAGCGGCTCGCCGTCCCACAGGCCGAGCGACTGTTCGAGCAGGGCGCGGGCGCCGCGCCTGTCGCCCGCGGCGCGCGCCTTCTCCGCCTTCGCCGCGAGGTCGTGCGCGACCTGGAGGTCGAGCGAGCCGTCGGGGGTGCGCATGGCGTAGCCGCCCGCCTCGCTGACGAGGGCGCCGGGACCGAGGACCTTCCGCAGCCGGGAGGCGTACGTGCGGACGGCGGCGAGCGCGCGGGCGGGCGGCTCCTCCCACAGCGCGTCGATCAGCTCGGCCGCCGTGGCCGTGCGCCCCTCGCGCAGCAGCAGCGCGGCGAGCATGGCGCGCTGCTGCGGGGAGCCGGGCGGCAGTGCCTCGCCGTCGCTCCACGCGCGGACCGGGCCGAGCACGCTGAAGCGCAGCCGTCGGCCCCCGTCGGGCTCCTGGGCCCGCGCCGCCGGAATCCGCTGCCCCGGTACGCGTGGCCCGCTGTCACGGTCCATCGTTTCCCCCTCGCCCCCCGCTGGCGGTTTCGCTGTTGTGACAGTCTGCCTTGTCCCGGGCGGGCGCGTCAGCCACGGGCGCCGGTCTGCACAATGCCTCAACACGCCGGGCGGCCCCGCGGCACTGACCCCCGTTCAGCGGTCCCTGAGCCGTGTGGCGCCCGGGACCGCTGAGGCTGAGGGGCCGCGCCGGCCGCGTGGGGCGGGCCCGCGGCGGCGCGGTCCCGCCGCGGCGGCGTGCGCCCCGGCAGCGGGGCACGCGGCCCCGAAGACGACCGGATCGGGGGACGCGGGTCCCGCGGCGCCGGGCGGCGAGGGCGCCGCGGTGCGCGGGCCGTACGGGGGGCGGCTGCCCGGCGGCGGTCCGCCCCTCGCAGGAGGGGCCGGGTACGGCCGGCAGGGTGAGGCTGCGGCCGGGGCCGGGCGGCGGGCGGGCGCGGGGGGTACCAGATGCGGTTGACGTGGTGTGAGGGACCTTCCCCCGCCCGGCGGAACCCCACGGACCGACCAGAGGTGAGCTGCCATGCCCGTACGCCCCGCACACCCCCCGCACCCCGTGCGCCCCGAGTGCCCCGTACGCCCCGTGCGGTCCGGGCGCCGGGCCCGGCGCGCCGCGGGCCTGCTGGCCGCCGCGGCCCTGGCGGCGGCCGCGCTCTGCGGGATGTGCGGGTGCGGGGCCGCAGGGCGCCCGGCCGCGTCCGGCGGCCACCAGCAGGCGGCGCCGCCCGCGGCCGGCGCGGCCGAGGACCCCGCCGACCGGCACCTCGCGGCGCGCGCGGTGGCGCCCGCCGCGGGGCCGCCGGGGCTGCGGGCCGCGCCGGGCCCGCTCGAGGCCGGCGGCGCCGCGGTCCACCGGCAGCTGCCCGGCCTCGGCCCGCGCACCCTCGCCGAGGTGCCCGCGAGCGCCCGCCAGGTCGTGGTCGTCAAGGGCAGGGACGTGGACTCGCCGCGGGCGCGGCTCGTCGCGTACCGCCTCACCGGCGCCGGCTGGGTCACCGACGCCGACTGGCGGGCGCGCAACGCGCGCGACGGCTGGACGCAGGACCACCACGACGACGACCTGCGCTCACCGATCGGCGTCTACGGCCTCACCGACGCGGGCGGCCGGCTGCCCGACCCCGGCAGCCGCCTGCCGTACGACGAGTCCCCCGACTTCGCGACCGAGGGCACCGGCTTCGAGGGCGAGTCCCTCGCGCACGCCTTCGACTACGTCGTCGCCATCAACTACAACCGCGTCGCGGGCGTCTCCCCGCTCGACCTCGGGCGCCCCCTGGGCGAGGGCCGCGGCGGCGGCATCTGGTTCCACGTCGACCACGGCGGTCCCACCCACGGCTGCGTCGCGCTCCCCGAGGACCACATGAAGCAACTCCTCCGTCTCCTCGACCCGACCCTGCACCCGGTCGTCGTCATGGGCGACGCGGCCTCACTGACCCGCTGACCCCCTGACAACAGACTGACGGGGCGCCCGGGGCCCGGGGGAGACCCGGGCGCCCCACCCACCCCTACGCACCAGGCCCCCGAAAGGTTCAACTCCCGCCGTCTCCGGCCTCCTCGCGCCCCTCGGGCACCGCGTACCCCGGCACGGACGGTCGGCGCACCGTGACCACCACGAACTCCTCCTCGGCGCACCACGAGTGGTCCACGCCGCGGCCCCACAGCACGTAGTCGCCCTGCCGCGCGAGCAGCACCGTACGGTCCCTGAACTCCACCAGGAACCGCCCGCCGACCAGCAGGAGCAGCGTGGTCCTCGCCTCGCGGGCCACCCATCCCCGCCCAGGGGCGCCGTCCACCTCCGCGTTGCCGACGTGGACGACGGGGCTCCCGGCAGCGCCGCGCGGCCGGGCGCGGCAGGGGTCCGCCCCCGTGCCGCCCTGATGCGGGCGGTGCGGGGGCGGGGGACGGGCGGGCGTGCGGGGCCCGTGCGGCTCAGACGTACGCCGCGGGCGCCGGGGCCGGTGCGGCGGGGGCGGTGCGGGCGCGTACGGCGGCCAGGCGGCCGCGGGCGACGATGGTGCCGAGGCGGAAGACGACCTCGGCGAAGGCCATCAGGATCAGCGCGACCACCCAGGCCTGGGCGCTGGTGATGTCGTGGTCGGCGGAGAAGCGGGCGAGGTGCGCGCCGCCCGAGGCGTGCGTGGACCAGATCGCGAAGCCGAGGCGGAAGCCCATGCTCAGCACCCAGAGCGCCGCGGCGCCGAGCGTGGCCCTGACCCGGACGTGTCCCTCCGCGTGCCTGACCCGGGTGAGCAGGCCGCCCGCGAGGCCGAAGGCGGCGCCGGTGCCGGCGAAGGCGAGGGCCAGCGCGAGGTCGTTGCCCGCGGTGGGTATCGAGTGCAGGTACTGGCCGGCCGCCCAGCCGATGATGGCCAGCGGCAGCAGGATCGTGCGTACGGTCAGCTTCTCCTCGCGGAGCTGGCGGAACACGATGAGGACGAGCGCGATGTCGATGAACCAGTCGGTGAGCGTCATGCTGTCGAGCATCCGCTCCGCCGGCGTTCTCGCGATCAACCCCGGGGTGGAACAACGGGTGGAAATCGGCCCTCCACCCCCTCAGCCCGCGGTGCCGCGCGATCCTCGCGGGTCTGCGCGCGGGCCGCAGCCACGTCGGCGGGGCGTGGGCGCCTGCGGGCCGTGGGCGAGGGTGATCGTCACCTCGTACGGCAGCCCCTCGGGCGCGACCGTGCAGGGGCCGAGGGCGACATGCCAGGTGCCGGGCCGTGCGGGAAAGGCTTCGCGGGTCATGAGGGGATGCTCCCCGGGTTCACGCTCGGGGGGACGGCCGCCGCGGCACGATCCGCCGCCCCGGCGACCCGCGGGTTGCCGCACGGCGACCGCCGCACGGCGCGCACCCGACACCCCCGGCCGCCACCCCGACGACCCCGCCGGCCTTCCCGCCCCGCCCCGCCGCGCTCGCGGCCGGGCCCGGGCCCGGGCCCGGCCGCGAGCACCGCCTCTGACCTCGGGGTGTGTGGCCCGTCACCTGTTCTGGCGGTGGGGCGTGGGCTCCGTATGCTCGAAGGATGACTACGCACGTGCCCGAGGGGTCAGGGGCCGCCGCAGGGCGGCCCACCGCCAACTCCATGCGCCGCGCCCTGAAACGTGCCCGTGACGGCGTCGCCCTCGACGTCGGCGAGGCCGCCGTGCTGCTCCAGGCCAGGGGGGACGACCTGACCGGCCTCGCCGCCTCCGCCGCCCGCGTCAGGGACGCCGGCCTCGCGGCCGCCGGGCGCGCCGGGATCATCACGTACTCCCGCAAGGTCTTCATCCCGTTGACGCGGCTGTGCCGCGACAAGTGCCACTACTGCACCTTCGTCACCGTGCCAGGCAAGCTGCGCCGCGCAGGCCACGGCATGTTCCTCTCGCCCGACGAGGTCCTCGCGATCGCCCGCGAGGGCGCCGCGCTCGGCTGCAAGGAGGCGCTGTTCACGCTCGGCGACAAGCCGGAGGAGCGCTGGCCGGAGGCGCGCGCGTGGCTGGAGGCCGAGGGGTACGACGACACCCTCGCCTACGTGCGCGCCATGGCGATCCGCGTGCTGGAGGAGACCGGGCTGCTGCCCCACCTCAACCCGGGCGTCATGTCCTGGACCGACCTCCAGCGCCTCAAGCCGGTCGCCCCCTCGATGGGGATGATGCTGGAGACCACCGCGACGCGCCTGTGGTCCGAGCCCGGCGGCCCGCATCACGGCTCGCCCGACAAGGAGCCCGCCGTGCGGCTGCGCGTCCTGGAGGACGCGGGCCGCTCCAACGTGCCGTTCACCACCGGCGTCCTGATCGGCATCGGCGAGTCGTACGAGGAGCGCGCCGACGCCCTCTTCGAGCTGCGCCGCACCGCGCGTGCCTACCACGGCATCCAGGAAGTCATCGTGCAGAACTTCCGCGCCAAGCCGGACACGGCGATGCGCGGCATGCCCGACGCCGAACTGGAGGAGCTGGCCGCCGCGATCGCCGTCGCCCGGCACATCCTCGGCCCTTCCGCCCGCATCCAGGCCCCGCCCAACCTCGTCGACGCCGAGTACGCGCTGCTCATCCGCGCGGGCATCGACGACTGGGGCGGCGTCTCGCCGCTCACCCCCGACCACGTCAACCCGGAGCGGCCCTGGCCGCACATCGACGAACTCGCCGCGAAGACCGCGGAGTCGGGCTTTCAGCTGCGGGAACGCCTCACGATCTACCCGGAGTTCATCCAGCGCGGCGAGCCCTGGCTCGACCCGCGGCTGCTGCCGCACGTCACCGCGCTCGCCGACCCTGAGACCGGCCTCGCCCGCGAGGGCGCGGTCCCCGCGGGGCTGCCCTGGCAGGAGCCCGACGAGGTGTTCACCTCCACCGGCAGGACCGACCTGCACCGCACCATCGACACCGAGGGCCGCACCGGCGACCGCCGCGACGACTTCGACGTGGTGTACGGGGACTGGGAGGCGCTGCGCGAGGCCGCGGCGCCCGGCATGGCGCCCGAGCGTATCGACGGCGACGTGCGCCAGGCGCTCGGCCAGGCGGCCGACGACCCGACGAGGCTCACCGACGAGCAGGCCCTCGCCCTCTTCCACGCGGACGGCCCCGCGCTCGACGCGCTGACCCGCATCGCCGACGAACTGCGCAGGGACGTGGTCGGTGACGACGTCACGTACATCGTCACCCGCAACATCAACTTCACCAACGTCTGCTACACCGGCTGCCGGTTCTGCGCGTTCGCGCAGCGCCGCACCGACGCCGACGCGTACACCCTCTCCCTCTCCCAGGTCGCCGACCGTGCGGAACAGGCCTGGGACGTGGGCGCGGTGGAGGTCTGCATGCAGGGCGGCATCCACCCCGACCTGCCGGGCACCGCCTACTTCGACATCGCGCGGGCCGTCAAGGAGCGCGTGCCGGGCATGCACGTGCACGCGTTCTCGCCGATGGAGGTCGTCAACGGCGCCACCCGCACGGGGCTTTCGATCCGCGAGTGGCTGACCGCGGCGAAGGAGGCCGGACTCGGCTCGATCCCCGGCACCGCCGCCGAGATCCTCGACGACGAGGTCCGCTGGATCCTCACCAAGGGCAAACTGCCCACCGCCACCTGGATCGAGGTCGTGCGGACCGCGCACGAGCTCGGCATCCGCTCGTCGTCCACGATGATGTACGGGCACGTCGACCAGCCACGCCACTGGCTCGGCCACCTGCGCACCCTCGCCGGCATCCAGCAGGAGACCGGCGGCTTCACGGAGTTCGTGACGCTGCCGTTCATCCACACCAACGCGCCCGTCTACCTCGCGGGCATCGCGCGCCCGGGGCCCACCGACCGCGACAACCGGGCGGTGACGGCGATGGCCCGCCTGCTGCTGCACCCGTACATCCCCAACATCCAGACGAGTTGGGTGAAGCTCGGCACCGAGGGCGCGGCCGAAATGCTGCGCTCCGGCGCCAACGACCTCGGCGGCACGCTGATGGAGGAGACCATCTCCCGGATGGCCGGGTCGAGTTACGGCTCGTACCGGTCCATCGAGGACCTCCGGGCCATCGCGCAGGCCGCGGGCCGCCCCGCCCGGCCGCGCACCACCCTGTACGGCGAGGTCCCCGAGGAGCGCGTACGGGCCGCCTCGGCTTCCGACGGCCATCTTCCCCAACTGCTGCCGCTGGTCGCCGAGTGAGGCCGTGCCGGGCCCCGGGACGGTAGGTTTCTCCGCCGGGGCCCGGAAGGCCCGCGGGTCGAGGGCTGCCTGACGTGGGGAGTGACGGGTGAGCGCGGTGTGGGGCCGGGCCGAGCAGCTGGACTTCCGCAGCCGGGTGCGCGGCTGCCTGCTCGGCGGCGCGATCGGCGACGCGCTGGGCGCGGGCGCCCCGCGCCCGGGCGCGCCCCCCGAGCCCGGCTCGCTGCCCGCCGAGGTCGACCTCGTGCCCGCGTACGGCAGGCGCGGCGCGGTGACCTGGGCGACCCAGCTGACGATGTTCACCGTCGACGGCCTGATCCGCGCGCAGATCCGCCGCGAGCGCGGCCACTGGCACCCGCCGACCGACGTCCACAGGGCGCACCGCCGCTGGTACGCCACGCAGCGCGACTGGGGCCCCGACGAGCGGCGCGCCGACAACGGGTGGCTCGCGCTCGAAGAGTGGCTCTACGCGCGCCGCGACCCGGCGCGCCCGCTGCTGCTCGGCCTCGGCGACGAGGCGATGGGCACCACCGTGACCCCGAAGAACCCGCGGGCCCGGGACGCCGGCGCCGCCCTGCGCTCGGCGCCGTTCGGCCTGCTCGTGGGCTGGGAGCCGGAGTTGGTCTCCCTGCTCGCCGACGAGTGCGCGGTGCACACGCACGGCCACCCGGCGGCGCGCGGGACCGCCTCCGCGTACGCGGTGATCGTGCACGGCCTCGCACGTCGCGCCCCGCTGGAGGCCGCCGTCGGCGCCGCGCTCGGGCTGCTCGCGGGGCAGCAGGGCGCCGAGCCCGTCGGCAGGGCGCTCGAAGAGGCCCTGGAGAGCGTGCGCGCCGGGGTGCCCGACGTGCACCGGGTGGCCGCGCTCGGCGGCAGCGGCGGCGCGGAGGACGCGCTCGCCGTCGCCGTCTACTGCGCGCTCGTCGCCGAGGACGTACGGCACGGCCTCTCGCTGGCCGCCGCGGGCCCCACGGCCGCGGCCGCGGCCCCGCTGTGCGGCGCCCTGCTCGGCGCCTGGCACGGCGAGACGGCCCTGCCGCCGTTGTGGCTCGCCGAACTCGAAGGCCGGGCGACCCTGTTGGAGCTGGCCGACGACTTCGCCATGGAACTCACCCAGGCCCAGGCCCTGCACGGCCCCGGCACCCGCGAGGAGGCGTGGCTGCGGCGCTACCCGGTCGGCTGAGCCCCGGCCCGCACGTGCCGCACGCCGCGGGGAGGTGCGGCGTGCGGCACGTGCGGACCGGCGGCGCAGGGGCCCCCGCGGAACCCGCGGCCCTGCCGCGGGTGCGCGGGCCGGGGCCGGGTGCGCGGGCCCGGGGGGCCCGCCGGGCGCCCCCGGGATCAGGCGCGGGTGTCGGGCCCCGAGGTCACGTCGGCGCCCGCTGCCCTGCCCCCGGCCTGCTGCGGCGGCACCGCGGCCGCGCCCGCCGCGTCCGGCCCCGGGCCGTCCTCGTTGATCTTCGTGAGCAGCGCGTCGAGGCCCGGCGCCTCCTGCGGACGCAGGAAGCCGAGGCAGATGTAGAGCACCAGCGAGATCGCGCACGGCACCGACACCTGGTACTCCAGGCCGACGCCGCCCTCGACCGCCCAGTTGATCGGGTAGTTGACCAGCCAGAACGCGATCAGGCCCGCCGCCCAGCTGGTGATGGCCGCGAAGGGCCCCGAGCGGCGGAACGCGCGCAGCATGCCGAGCATGAACGGGATGGCGATCGGGCCCATCAGACCCGCGACCCATTTGATCACGACGGTGATGATGTCCTTGAACGTGGGCGAGTTGACCTGCGTGGCCACCGCCATCGACAGCGCGAGGAACGCCAGCGTCGAGAGCCGCGCCGCGATCAGGGCCGCCCGGTTCGACCAGGCGCGGGCCGACGCGGAGAGCACCGGCGCCAGGTCGCGGGTGAAGACCGCGGAGATCGCGTTCGCGTCGCCCGAGCACATCGCCATGGTGTGCGAGAAGAAGCCCACGACGATCAGGCCGAGCAGCCCGTGCGGGATCAGCTGCTCGGTCAGCAGCGCGTACGCGTCGGAGGAGTCCGGCTTCACGGCGTGCACCAGCAGCGGCGCGCACCACATGGGGAAGAACAGCACCAGCGGCCAGACCAGCCACAGCGCGGCCGACAGCGTCGCCGACCTGCTCGCCTCGCGGGGCGTGCGCGTCGCCATGTAGCGCTGCGCCTGGTTCCACATGCCGCCGTTGTACTCGAAGGTCTTGATGAACAGGAACGCCACCAGGAAGATCCCGGTGTACGGGCCCGCGGTCGGATTCCCGTGGCCCGCGGGCAGCTTGTCCCACACCGTCCACAGCGTGCTGAAGCCGCCGAGCTTGGCCATCACCGCGACGAGCATCGCGATGCCCGCGACGAACTGGATGATGAACTGGCCGAGTTCGGTCAGCGCGTCCGCCCACAGGCCGCCGACCGTGCAGTACAGCGCCGTGATCGCGCCGGTGATCATGATGCCCTGGGTGAGCGAGAGCCCGGTGAACACCGACAACAGGGTGGCGATCGCGGCCCACTTGGACGCCACGTCGACGATCTTCAGCAACAGGCCCGACCAGGCAAGGAGTTGCTGCGTCTTCACGTCGTAGCGGTCCTTGAGGTACTCCAGCGGCGACGCCACGTGGAGCCGGGCCCGCAGCCGGTTGAGCCGCGGCGCGAACAGCTTGATGCCGATCGCCACGCCCACCGCGATCGGGAAGGACCACGTCCAGAAGGACGTGACGCCGTAGGTGTAGGCGATGCCCGCGTAGCCGGTGAACATCACCGCGCTGTAGCCGGACATGTGGTGCGAGATGCCCGAGAGCCACCACGGCATCCGGCCGCCCGCGGTGAAGAAGTCGCCGACGTCGCCGACGCGCTTGTGCGACCACACACCGATCGCGATCATCACGGCGAAATACGCGATGAGCACGACCCAGTCGAGGCTGTTCATATGCCCCCTCCAGGGGTCCGCCTTGTGAACGTCCGGATGCTCTCTGCCGGTTGCTCTGCGGGCGGGGCCGCCGCCCCTGCGGGAAGGGGGACTCCGGGGGATTGAACCGTCAGGCCCGGGGGCTGGTCAAGGGTGATGCCGGTCAGGGATGTGAACCCGGATCAGCTAACCGAACGATTTTACTATCCCTTGACTTGGTAAAGAGTTGTCGTGCTCGTGAGCGCCGCCACACCATGGGTGAGCTCTCTGTCGGGCTCATGCCATGTGACGCCGTATGCCGGCCGTCGCGTGCGAACGAGGACGGCCGGGCGCGGGATGCGGGTCCCGCGGCGGCCGCGGAAGGGGGAACAGGCGGCCCTGCCCCGGGCACGGCCGAGCCCCCTCGGCCAGGACGGCGGACCGGTCGAGAGGGCTCCGAGAACTGCGGTGGGTCGGGCGGGTCAGAACCCGCCGCCGTGCACCTCGGTGACGAACGACGTCCACGAGGTGGGGGAGAAGGCGATCGAGGGGCCCTGGGGAGCCTTCGAGTCACGGACGTCGACCGTCAGGACCTCGGGGGACCTGACCTCGACGCACGCACCGTTCCCGCCCGAGTAGGACGACTTGGTCCACGTCTCCGTGGCGCCCTGAAGGATTGCCATGCTTCTTCACTCCGGTTCGGCAAGTGGTGTGAAAACACGCCAACTTTCTGCTGGCGCGATCGACGCTACTCGCCCGGCCTCGTGGACGGGACGGCCGTTCACTCGTTTGGGTGGCATATTCCAGGGGGATGGTCTGATCATCGCCCTCCTCGGTGTACTCTCCCCGCACCCCGAACAACGCCCAAGATCAACACCCTTCTGAGAGGTGCTACTTGGCGGTGTAGTCCTTCGCGATCGCGGAGATGAAGTCCCGCGTCTGCTCGACGTTGAGGGCCTGCGCGCGCAGGTGCTCGTACATCACGCTGTACCGCTGGACGTCGTTGGCCTTCTCCAGGTACAGGTCGCTCGTGACACCCTCGATGTAGACGACGCTGGAGTCCGAGGCGTCGGGGAACTCCAGGATCGCGTAGTGCCCGCTGATGCCCGGGTGCGCGCCCATCTCGAACGGCAGTACCTGCACGGTCACATGGGGCAGGTGCGATTGCTCGATCAGGTGCTCCAGCTGCTCCCGCATGAGCTGCTTGCCGCCCACGACCCGGCGCAGCGCCGCCTCGTCGACCACGGCCCACAGCCGCAGCGGCGACTCGCCGTCCTTGATGCGGTCCTGCCGCCGCATCCGCACGCCCACGCGCTTGTCCACGTCGGCCTTGCTGTACTCGGGCAGGGCGCCCGTGACGAGCGCCTCCGCGTAGTCCCGCGTCTGGAGCAGCCCCGGCACCACCTGGGGCTCGTACACCCGCAGCGACGCCGCGTCGGTCTCCAGGCCGATGTAGACGCTGTACGGGATGTCGCCGAAGGCGTGCCACCATCCTTGCTGGCGCGAATCCTTCGCCATCTGCATCAGCGAATCGACAATGCGGCGGTCGTCGACCTCGTACACCCCGCACAGGTCGCGCACATCGCGCTGGCTGATCGACCTGCGTCCGTTCTCCAGCCGGCTGATCTTCGACTGGGAGACGAGCAGGCGCTCCGCGACCTCTTCGGCCGTCATGCCCCGCTGCTCGCGGAGCCTGCGCAGCTCCTGGCCCAATCGGCGTCGCCTGACAGTGGGGTTGACGTTGGACGCCACGGGGACTGCACCTCCGGTGGAAGGGGGTCGGCACGCCGCCCTGCGGCCGCGGCGAGCGGCCGGCCGTGCGGCGGTAGCTGTACGTATCTACTGCTCAGCAGATTGCCATCGATCGGCCCGGTCGCGCTGGGAAACGGCGAGACAGGCCCGCGCGGGCGCCCGGTCCGTGCGCACGCGCGCGCGGGGCAGTCCGGCGATCGGACTGCCCCGCGCGCGGGGTTGCGGCTCCCGGACCGGCTCCGGGCGTCGGTACGGCGTGCGGTGCGTGCGGCGCGGGCCCGCGAGGGCGCCCGCGCCCGCCGTTCGTTGGGCCGCGGCCCTGCGGCCGCCCGCCGGGATGCCCGTACGGGCGCCTCAGCGGGCGCCACGGGCTCCGTACGGGCGGCGGCGCGCCTCCGGTGCCGCGCGCGACCCGCACGGCACCGGACACTCCCTAGTGCGCCGGCACGCGGGCCATGCCCCCGCTCCGGCTCGGCTGCATCGGGACGCCTCCGGGACGCCCGCCCGCGCTCTGGCCGGTGGCGGCCGCCCCCTGGGCGGGCGCGCGGCGCGGCGGGGCCGCGACGCCGTTCTGCACGTCCATCACGGCGTGCGCGACGAGACCGCCCATGGGGTCGTGCCTGATCAGGTCCCGGAGCCTGGAGCGCGATGAGCGCCCTTCGTTCCCCGGGTACAGGTGCTTGCCGAGACCGACCGCGTGGGCCAGCGCGGCGAGCGCCGCGGTCCGCGGGTCCGGCGGTACGCCGGTGCGGATCGCACTGTCGAGCCGGGCCCTGATCTCCCGGCTGACCGCCGTGTCCGTCGCTTGGTAGCGCGTCGTCGGCAGCACCCCGCACATCTGGCCCGCCACGGCATGCACCATGCCGCACCGCTCCAGGTGCGTGAGATACGTCTGGCGCAGCCCCAGGCGGGGCCCGCCGATCCAGTGCACGGCCCGGACCGGGCTGCCGCGTCTGCGCAGCAGCTCCAGTGCGGAGTCCAGCGTCGGATCTCCGGTCGGCCGTGGCATCACCACGGCGATACGATCCCCGTCAGGGGCTATCCGTCCTGCCATCGCCAGCTCTACTAGCTGTGCTCCGGCCAGGCCGAGGTCGAGCGACTGCGGCTGCGCTGTGGTACCCGTGGTCGGGTCCAGAGCGAGCAGCAGAAGCTCCTCCGGAATTGTTCTGCGGCTCCTGCCCATCCATGCCTCCCCGCGTGGATGAATGACAGGGTGACCCCTCTCACATTGGTCTGTCGAGAGCGCCTGGGTGCTTTGTGCGGGAACCGTTATGTATGTCGTTCTCGTCTAGGACACGGGCGCAGGTCCCGAACGGGAAACTGGGAGACGGTCCTGACAGCGCGGTCCGGTGCGGGTAGGCGCCGTACGGCGGAGCGATACGAAGGAGACACGGTGGCGGGCGAGTCCCCCGGCAAGTCGGAACAGCACAAGGCGTCGGGGGAGACGGGCCCGGACGAACGCGAGGCGGGCGCGAGCGGCCCGGAGGGCGCTGCGAACGTTGCGGAAGCGAACACCGAGGCCGAGTCCGACGCCGAAGCGGCCATAACCGCCGCCCCCGGGGCGGCCGACGCGACGGCCGCCGCGGGCGCCAACGCCAAGGGGGCGCGCGCCGCCGGCACCACGGTGGCGGACCCCGGCCCCGCCGCCCGCCCGGCCCCGGCGCCCGCCGACGCGGAGCCGTCCGACACCGGCGCGGGCCCGGCGCCCGCTGGCGCGGTCCCGGCAGACACCGGCGCGGGCACCGCGAAGGTCCCCGACGCGCGCTCGGGCGGCGCCGACGCGGGCCGCGCGCCGACGGCCCCCGAGGCGGAGGAGGCCGCGCCCGCCGCCGCCTCGAAGCCCCCGGCTTCCGACGAGGACGGCCCGGCCGCTGAGGCCCCCGAGGCGGCCACCGCCGCCCCGAAGGCCCCGGGCGCCGACGCCTCCGGCACCGAGGCCCCGGGCGGCAAGCCTTCCGCCGGCGGGCCTGACACCCCGAAGGCCACGGCTGCTTCGGCCTCCGGCGCGCAGGCCGCCGCCCCGAAGACCCCGGGCCGCAAGGCTCCCGGCGCGAAGAGCTCCGGCGGTGACGCCCCCGGCGCCGAGACACCCGACACGCAGGCCCCGGGCGGCAAGCCTTCCGCCGGCGAGGCTGGCGCCGCGAAGGCTCCGGCTGCTTCGGCCTCCGGCGCGCAGGCCGCCGCCCCGAAGACCCCGGGCCGCAAGGCTCCCGGCGCGAAGACCTCCGGCGGTGACGCCCCCGGCGCCGAGACACCCGACACGCAGGCCCCGGGCGGCAAGCCTTCCGCCGGCGGGCCTGACACCCCGAAGGCCCCGGCTGCTTCGGCCTCCGGCGCGCAGGCCGCCGCCCCGAAGGCCCCGGGCCGCAAGGCTCCCGGCGCGAAGACCTCCGGCGGGGGCGCCCCTGGCACGAAGGCGACGGGGGCCGCGTCCGCGGGCGGCGGGACTGCGGGCACGAAGCCCTCGGAGGCCCCGTCCCCCGAGGGCGGGGACGCCGACGCGAAGGGCTCCGGCGGCTCCGGCACGAAGGCTTCCGGTGGCGGGGCTCCCGCTCCGAAGGGCTCCGGTGGGAAGGAGGCTTCCGGCGGTGGGGCTCCCGGCCCGAAGGGCTCCGGGGGGAAGGCCGGCGGGGCGGCGGGTGCTGAGGGTGGGGTGGATCGGGCGACCACCGCGCTGCGGCGCGGGGTGGATCAGCCGACCACCGCGATCCGGGCGGTCTCCGTGCCGGGCGCGGCCGCGCAGCGGGACCAGCCGACGACCGCGCTGAAGCTGCCCGACGCGCCCGCGCTCAACAAGCGCGGGGGCGTCGAGGGCAGCACGTTCGTACCGCTCAAGCGCGATGACGCTGCGGGCGCGGAGGGCGCCGCGAGCGGGGGGCCCATCACCCCCGTCATCGACCCCGAGCGGACCGCCCAGCAGCCCGTACCGCCGAAGGACCCGCTCGACCTGCTCGCCGAGCTGACGAACACGCCGGACACGCCGGTCCGCGTGGTCGTGCGGCGGTTCAAGATCTGGACGCCGCTCGTCGTCCTGCTGGCGATCGTCTACGTCGTCGTGCAGGCCGTACGCCCGCTGCCGGCGCCGTCGTTGAAGCTGACCGCGTCCGCCACGTACAGCTTCGCGGGGAAGAAGCCGCAGCTGCCGTGGCCCTCCGAGGGCCAGGGCTACCTCGCGGCGCCCGGCCTCGGCACGATGGACTCGTTCGGCAAGGAGACCCCCGTACCGGTCGGCAGCGTGGCCAAGATGATGACCGCGTACCTCGTGCTCAAGGATCATCCGCTGAAGACCGGCGCCAAGGGCCCGTCGATCCCCGTCGACAAGCAGGCCGAGCAGGAGGGCGGGCTCGACAGCGAGGGCGAGTCGACGCTCAACACGATCAAGGCGGGCGACAAGCTCAGCCTCAAGGACGCGCTGTCCGCCCTGATGATCCCCTCGGCGAACAACGTCGCCCGCCTGCTGGCCCGCTGGGACGCGGGCTCGGAAGCGGCCTTCGTCAAGAAGATGAACGCCGAGGCGAAGTCGCTCGGCATGGACCACACCACGTACACGGACCCCTCGGGCCTCAAGTCGTCCACGGTGAGCACGGCCAAGGACCAGGTGGCGCTCGGCCAGAAGCTCGTCGGCATCCCCGCGCTCACCGCGATCACGGTCCTGCCGCAGTGGACCGACCCGTCGGGGCACACCTGGCGCAACTACAACACCCTCGTCCCGTACAACGGCGCGATCGGCCTGAAGACCGGCACGACCAACGCGGCGGGCGGCAACCTCGTGTTCGCCGCGCACAAGGTCGTCGACGGCAAGGACCAGCTGGTCGTCGGCGCGATCTTCGGCCAGCACAAGCCCGCCATCATCGACACCGTCAACGAGGTCAGCAAGACCGCGCTGCTCGCCGCAGAGGGCGAGCTGAAGCGGGCCGCCGTGGTCCGCAAGGGCCAGGTCGTCGGCGAGGTGGACGACGGGATGGGCGGCACGGTGCCGGTGGTCGCCACCGCCGACGCGAAGGCGGTCGGCTGGGGCGGCCTCACCGAGAAGCTGGCGCTCGACAACGGCTCCACGCCCGTCCCGCACGAGGCGAAGGCGGGCACCAGGGTCGGCACGCTGACCGTCGGCAACGGCCTCAGCTCCACGAAGATCCCGGTGGCGCTCCAGCGCGACCTGGCGGAACCGGGGCTCGGCGCCAAGCTCACCCACTTCTGAGCCCCCCGGCAGGGGCCGCGGCGGACTCCCGGCCGAGCGCCCTCCGAAACCCGCACCCGGCGGCGCCCCCTCCCCCCGGAGTAGGCCGCCGCCGGGTGCGGCGTGCCCTACGGCGCGGCGCGCCCGCGTGCTAGCGTCCCGAGGCGGGGGCGGGGAGTGTTCGGCAACTGTTCGGCGGGACGACGGCGTCCTTCCATGTGCCGGACCACCAAGGGGAGACGTGGAGTGCCGCAGTGACCACCGCCGAGCCGCCGCGGGCGGCGCTGCCGACGACACCCGCGGCCGGGCCCGCCACCGTCCCCGCACCGCGGGCGCCCTCGCCCTCGCCCTCGCCTGCGCCCGCCGCGGGCTTCCGCGCGTTCGCCCTGCGCCACCCCGTCCTGCTGACCGCGGGCGTGGCGCTCGCCGCGCACCTCGTCTGGTTCTTCTTCCTCGCGAACAGCGGCGGTGACATCGCCGCGCAGGACGCGTGGGCCGAGTTCGTCGGCAGGCACCCCGACTCGGCGTACAACCTCGCCTGGTACGGCGGCATGCACCCGGTCTCGTACAGCGTCGTCTCGCCGTACCTGATGTCGCTGCTCGGCGTGCGCTCGACGATGATCGTCGCGGGCACCGTCTCGTCCGCGCTGACCGCGCTCGTGCTGGTGCGCGTCAAGGCCGTGCGCAACCCCGTCGCCTGCTCCATGGCCGGCGTGTTCGCGTTCTTCTGCAACGCGATGTCGGGGCGCGTGACCTTCGGGCTCGGCGTGGTGTTCGCGCTCGGCGCGGTCGCCGCCGTGTTCTGCTGGCCGCACCGGTGGCGTACGAACCGGTGGTGGAAGGCGGCCGTCGCCGCGCCGCTCGCGGGCCTCGCGACGGCGGCGAGCCCGGTCGCGGGACTGTTCCTCGGGATCGTCGCCGTCGCCCTGTTCTGCTCCGGGCGGCGGCCGGGCGCGTACACGCTGGGGCTGCCGCCGCTGCTCGTCGAGGCGCTGTCCATCTGGCTGTTCCCGTTCTCCGGCACGCAGCCGATGTCGGTCGGCACGGCCGCGCTGCCCTTCCTGTTCGCCGCCGCCGTCTTCCTGCTCGTGCCGCGCGACTGGCGCACCGTGCGGATCGCGGCCGTCGTCTACGGGCTGGGCACGGTCGCCACCTGGGCGGTCGACTCGCAGATCGGCTCCAACGTCTCGCGGCTCGCGATGGTCGTGGGCGCGGTGGTGCTGCTCGCCGCGATCCCGTACACGGCGCTCGGCTCGCTGCGCTGGTGCGCGCTGGTCCTCGCGTTCGCCGGCGTCAACGTGTGGACGGGCTTCAAGGGCGTCGACGACATGGTGATCACCGCCCCCACCGCCTCGTGGACCCGTGAACTGGCACCGCTCGTGCACCAGTTGCAGAAGGCAGACGCGGCCAAGGGCCGGGTCGAGGTCGTGCCGGCCCGCAGCCACCGCGAGGCGTCCGCGCTCTCCCCGTACGTGAACCTCGCGCGCGGCTGGAACCGGCAGGCGGACATCGCCCGCAACCCGCTCTTCTACGACGACACGCTGACCGCGGACAACTACCGCGGCTGGCTCGACCGGTGGGCCGTGCACTTCGTCGTCCTGCCGCAGGGCAGGCCCGACGAGGGGGCGGCACGCGAGGCGGCGCTCGTCCGGCACGGCGAGCCGTACCTGCACAAGCTGTGGGGCGACGCCAACTGGCAGCTGTACGCGGTCAAGGACCCGATGCCGATGGCCGACCCGCCCGCCACGGTGGACCGCGCGGGCGCGGGCGAGCTGACGATCCGGGTGCGGCAGCCGGGCCGCGTGCTGATCAGGATCCCGTACTCGCCGTGGCTCGGCCTCGTCGACGCCCGGGGCAAGAGCCTGCCGCCGCCCGAGGAGACCCCCGCGTCCAAGGCGCGCGCCGCGCGCGGCGGCGCCGACGCCGACCTGCCGAAGGAGTACGTCAACCGGGCGGGCTGCCTGACGAAGGCGGACAAGGACGACGACGGCGACGAGTGGACGATCCTGCTCGCGCCGAAGCCGGGCGTGTACCGGCTCGCCGCCCCCTACCAGCTCCCACGCGGCACGGGCTGCCCACCGGAGCTGCGCTGACCCGCATTGCAGCCGCCCGCCGGTCACACCGGCCCCGGCTCGTAGGGCGTACGGGCGCGCCGACCCAGACGCGTACGGCGTACGAGCGCGCCGGCTCCGGGTGCTCCCGGGCGGCCCGTGGGCGCCGCACGCCCCCCGGGGCCGCCCGCGGGGCGAAAAGCGGGCGTTGTTCCACGGACGCGGGGCCGTTCCCGCTCAACGCGGACCCCGCGTTCTTCGTCACGTCCGCACCCCCTTGGGCGGAGAGCTTAGGCATGCCTAACCTAATCTCGCCCTGGCGCCAGCGGCCCCTGCTCTCTCTCGCCCTCCCCCTGGAACGGACTCCTCCAGTGACCACACCGGCCCCGACCACCGGCGGCGGCGCCCTCGCCGCTCCCTCGTCCCGCCCCGCCGGGCTCCCCGCGCTCCCCGCGCCCCGCGCGGCCCTCACCACCGGGCGGCTGCACGCCGCTGCCGCCGTCCGCATCGGGTTCGGCGTCCTGTGGGCCGTCGACGCGGTCTTCAAGTGGCTGCCCGGCTTCCTTCACGGCCAGACCCTCGGCGACGAACTCGGCAAGGCGGAGACGGTCAGGACCCCCGTCTTCCACCAGTGGCTCCAGCTGTGGCACGCCGTCGGCACCTCGTCGCCCGGCACGTTCGCCCTGGTGACCGCCGTCATCGAGTCCCTGATCGCGCTGGGGCTGCTGCTCGGCGCGTTCAGCAACCTCGTCTTCCTCGGCAGCGCCGTCTTCTCGTTCGGCATCTGGTCAGGAGCCGAGGGCTTCCACCTCCCGTGGAAGCAGGGCATGACCGACCTCGGCCCGTCCGTCGGCTACCTCTTCGCCTCGCTCGCGCTGTACTACGCCTTCGCGGGATCCACCTGGAGCCTGGACACCCGGCTGCGCCCCGCGCTCGGCCGCCTCGGCAGGCTCTGCGCCCCGCCCGCCTGAGCACCGCCCGCCTGACACCGCCCGCCCGGCGCGCAGGCCGCGCGCCGGGCCTCACGCCCCCGGCGGCGCGTCCTGCGCGCCCGGCTCCCGGCCCACCGCACGTACCGCCCAGCGCTGTTCGACCCGGGCGAGGCGCCAGTACGCGAGCGCGGCGGCCCACACGACCACGAAGAGGCCGACGATCACATAGCCGACGTTGCCCAGGTCGAGCCCCGCGATCCAGTCGGTGACGCCGTCGCGCAGGTCGAGCTTGTCGTGCAGGACGCCGACCAGCTCGATCGTGCCGATGAGGAACGCCACCGCGATGGACAGGCCGGTGATCGCCAGGTTGTAGAAGACCTTGCGCACCGGGTTCGCGAACGCCCACTGGTACGCGAAGTTCATGAACGTGCCGTCGAGCGTGTCGAACAGGCTCATGCCCGCGGCGAACAGCAGCGGCAGGCTCAGCACCGCGTACCAGGGCAGCCCGGCCGCCGCCCCGCTGCCCGCCATCACCATCAGCGTGACCTCGGTCGCCGTGTCGAAGCCGAGCCCGAAGAGGAAGCCGAGCGGGTACATCTGGCCGGGCCTCGTGATGGAGCCGGTGAAGCGGCGCAGGATGCGGTTCATGAACCCCCGCGCGTCGAGGTGCGCCTCCAGCTCGGCCTCGTCGAACCGGCCGTCCCGCATGGCCCCGAACACCCGCAGGATGCCCGCGAGCGCCACCAGGTTGAGCGCGGCGATCAGATAGAGGAAGCCGCCGGAGACGGACGTGCCGACCGTGCCGAGCGTCTTGTGCGCGCCCGAGTCGTCGTCCATCAGCACCCCGGCGAGGTGCGCGCCGCCCGCGACGAGCGCCGCCATCGCCACCACCACACTGGAGTGGCCGAGCGCGAACCAGAAGCCGACCGACACCGGCCGCTTCCCGTCCGCCATCAGCTTGCGCGTGGTGTTGTCGATGGCCGCTATGTGGTCGGCGTCGAAGGCGTGCCGCATGCCGAGGGTGTACGCGGTGACGCCGAGCCCGATGCCGAACGCCTTCGAGCCCACCTCGTAGTGGTGCGGCACGACCAGCAGGAACAGCACGCCGAACGCGACGACGTGCAGCCCGGCGATCGCCGCGAGCAGGCCGGCCGTGCGTACGGTGTCCTCCCGCCGCCAGGCGAAGGGGCCGGACGCGCGCGGGCCCGAGGCCGACGGGCCCCGCCCTTCGGCCTCCGACGCGGCTGTGGACAGGGGCACGCCCAAGACGTTCACGCTCCAGCACCTCGTGGATCACTTCGTGAGATGCCGTGGCCGGTCTCCTGGCTGACGGATCCGCCGCCGCGCACGGCGTCCGTGCGGGGCGGGCGCGCCCACCGTCCGGCCTTCCCGGTCGCCGCGCGGCGGCCAGTGGCCTGGGTCCCGCGGACGGTGAACTCCCCGATCACAGTGGCGAGGGCCGCTCCGGCCTCGGACCCGAGGGTCCTCACCGGTCTTCCCGATCACCACGGCCCGGCCACAGTACGGCGCGCCCCTCTCGCCCGCAAGATTGCGCAACCACGCAGGTGTTCACTGTCACACCACCCCGGCGGGCGCTGCCCGATCCTGCGTGGCGCGGGCCCGGCGGACCCGGGTGCCCCGCGGGCCCGGCGTGGCAGGTCCGTTGCTGCGAGAATCGCCCGCATGCATCTCGTACCGCCCGAGCGCGCGGATCACCGGATCATCGACGGCCACCTCGTCTGCGACGCCATCGCGGCGGTCGGGGACCCCGGCGCCGTGCGGGCGGCGGCCGCCCGCTTCTCCCTGCTGGCCGAACCCGGCCGCCTCGCCCTGCTGCTCGCGCTGCGCGCGGTCGGCCCGATGGCCGTCTCCGACCTGGCCGTCACCACCGGCATGCGGGACCCCGCCGTCTCCCAGGCGCTGCGCCTGCTGCGCTCCGCGGGTGCCGTGGCGGGGGAGAAGGACGGCAGGATCGTCCGCTACCGCGTCGTGGACGCGGAGCTCGGCGCGCTGCTCGACCGCGCCCGCGGCGCGGCCACGGGCCCTGTCGAGCCCGCAGAGCCCGCGGGTCCGCCGCACGCGGACGCGCGCGCCGCCGCGCACTGAGCGCCCGGCCCGGCGCTCACCAGGGGACGACGCCCCCGACCCCGGTGAACGTAGCGGGCCCGCCGTCCCGCGGCCCCGCCACGGCCGCCGCCACGATGGGCGCGGCGCCCTCCGCGACGCTCTGCAGGCCCCGGTGGCCGTTGAGGTCGGTGGCCGTGGCGGTCCGGGTGGTCCCGGCGGCGACCGCGGTGGCGACCCGGGCGGTCCCGGCCCTGGCGGCCCTGGCGGCGGTTCCGGGGACCTCAGCGGCGGTCCGGGCGGCCGCGGCCACGGTGCGGACGGTCCCGGTGGGGACCCTGGCGGTGCGGACGGTCCCGGTGGCGGTCCCGGCGGTCCCGGCGGCGGTCCTGTCGGCCTGGGTGGTCCACGTGGCGCCCCCGGCGGTCCCGGCGGTCCGGGCAGCGGCGGCGCGAGCGGTCTCGGAAGCCGTACCGACCACGGCGCGGGCGGCCCCGGGGGCCGTACCGACCACGGCGACCTGGGGCGCGCCCTGCGGCACTGGCGCGACCGCACCGCCCCCACGGACGCCGGGCTGCCCGCCGGCCTGACCCCCGGCACCCGCCGCGCCCCCGGCCTGCGCCGCGAGGAACTCGCCCAGCTCGCGGGGGTCTCCTTCGACTACGTCGCCCAGGACCTCACCCCGGAAACCCACCCCTGAGCCGCGGCCCCTGCCCGATGCCCCGATGCCCCGATGCCGCCCGGGGCCGGTGCGGGCCCCGAGCCGGGGCGGGCCCTACGCTCCGCAGACCGACCGCAGCGCGATCCCCAGCGCCTCCCGGTGCAGCGCGTCCAGCCGGTGCACGGCCACGCCCGCGGTCCGCGCCCCCGACAGCGCCACCGCACACCCGGGGCCCGCACCCCGTACCCGTTCCGTGGCCGCCAGCTCGTACAGCAGGCGCTGCCCGAGCGCGTCAAGCTCCGCACGGACCGCCGCCAGGTCCTGACACGCGGCGGGCACCTCGTCCGGATGGTCCCGCCACCGTTCCAGCAGCCCGCGCTGCACGACCTTGCTCGCCTCGATCTGGTCCTCGAAGAACCGCGCAGCGACCTCCGGATCGAGCCCGATCCCCGCCGCCTGCCGCCGCACCCGGGCCAGCTCCTCCCGCTCCCGTACGGGATCGCCGACCGGCGCCCCCGTACTCCGCTTCGCGGCGGCGACCTGGTCCCCGAGCCGGATCCGGCGCACCGCAAGCTCGGCGAGGGGCCCGAGGTGCCCGAACGGCACGGCGGGCCCCCGCGAGACCGCGGCCGCGGTCCCCGCGGCGACGACGGCCCCCGCGGCGACGCCCGTGACGGCGCCCAGCACCCACCTGCGGCCGGAACCCCGGAACAAGGGAGGCGAATACACCATGTGAGGCCCCTTCGTACTGCCGTACTGCGACGACTGCCGGATCACCGAGCCGACGGCTACCCGGCGATCACGTGCATGTTCCACGAACCCGCCGATCGAACCCTCCTCCACCCGACCTCACCGGAACGAGCGACCACCCCTCCCCAGGTCGGAAATGAAAACCACTCCCATATAGTTGACCCTCCCGAAGGAACCGGAACGAAAGGCGGTGGCCGCCATGAAGGTCAGAAACTCCCTGAAGTCCCTGAAGGCCAAGCCCGGGGCGCAGGTCGTGCGCCGCAGGGGCAGGGTCTTCGTGATCAACAAGAAGGACCCCCGCTTCAAGGCCCGCCAGGGCTGACCCCGTCCCGCCGCCGGGGCGCCCCTTTCCCCGGTACGGGGGCCGAGACCCCAGCGGTACGGCCCGAGGCGCCAAGGCGGTCGGGCCCCCGGGACGTACGCGCGTGCAGGGCGCGCACCGCCCATGACCCCACGACGGCCGGGGCCGAGCTCCCCCGGCGAAGGAAGCAGCCCCTCGCGCCACAACAACCGACCCCTGCGGCCACGCCGGCCCTTGCGGCCACGACAGCCAGTCGGCCGCGGCGGCTAGAACGGCTGGACGGGCCCCCGACCGCTGCGACAGCCAGACGGTCACTGGCGGCTACGGCAGCCGGACGGCCCCCGACGACTGCAACGGCCGGACGGCCCCGACGACTGCAGCAGTCGGACAGCCGCCGGCGGCTACCGCGGCCGGACGGCTCCCGATGACTGGCGCGGTAGGGGCCGGCCGGGCGGCCCCTACCGCGCCGCGGCGCACCCCACGCACCTCTCGGCGGCCGGCCGTACCGCGAGCCGCTCCTGAGGAATCGCGCCGCCGCACCCCAGGCACCGCCCGTACTCCCCGCGCTCCAACCGCCCCAGCGCCCGCTCCACCTCTGCCGCATGCTCGCGCTCCCGCGCCAGCAGGGCCGCGACATGGGCCCGTTCGAACGCGGTGCTCGACCCCTCGGGATCGTGCTCGTCGTCCACCGCCACCAGCGCGTTGGCCGCCACGATCCCCTCGAACTCCCGTACCAGCGCCCCTACGAGCCCCCGCACCTCCTCCCGCTCCTCGATCAACCGCTCCCGCGCAGCCCTCTCCGCCGCAGCACTCAAAAATCCACCCATACCCTGCCCAACTCCACCCCTGCGCCCCGCATTCCTCCGCAGCCCAGCGGCCCCGCCGCCGACGAGGCCACGGTCCGGCCCGGGGGGCCCGGCGCATAGAATCCGCTGCCATGTCGAAAGCTGACGAGTTGATCGTTGACATCGCCGCCCTCGTGGAGTCCGGGCAGAGCAACCAGATGTCCCTGACGGTGGTCACGGCGGGCGCCGTCATCACCGGCCGCCTGGCCCCGGAAGCCGTGTGGCGGCAGCGGGTCTCGGAGGTACTGACGGACTCGGCCCGCCTGGCCGAGTTCTCCGCCGTCTTCGAGAACCCCACGAAGACCGAGGGCCCGCCCACCCACCTCCACTTCCACGTGGCCCGAATCCTCCAGGGCACCGTAGGCATCCCGGAAACGGGCGGCATGTACCGCGTCGCGATCGAGGACGTCACCGCCTGGACGGTAGGCGACTTCAGCTACTCCGACCACTGACCCCCACCTACAAACAAGGGCCCGGCCGGTGTCCCCCGGCCGGGCCCTCGTCGCTCCGGGCTCGTGCCCGAGCCGTGACTCAGAAGGGCAGCAGCGGCGCGCCGAGCAGCGCGGAAGCCTGCCGGTACGGGTCGGCCGTGGGCGCGGTCGCGCCCACGGCCGGGGCGTGGCAGGTGAAGCCGAGACGGGCCATGGCCCTCAGGACCTCGCCCGCGCTGAAATCACGTCGGTCCTGGCCGGTGATGACCTGGCCGACCTGCTTGGCCGGGTAGCGGCGTCTTCCGACGACGACCGTCCCGCCCTCACCGGCGGCCGGCTCGGGCCTGACGTCCTTCATCGACTCCAGCACGCCGCTCCTGGTCAGGTCGAACGGGAAACGGGCGATGACACAGCGCATGATGCCTCACAGGGGGAGGGGAAGAGGGGGCTGTTCGGACGGGTCGTGCAGCGGCAGGGGACGAGGGCGCCCCTGGCATTCCTGCGCCCCGGACGATGTCGCCCAGGCGGGTCCTGTCCGTGTATCCGGCGCTGTCGCGGACGGAGGTGAGCCGGGCCAGGGTGACGAGGACGGTGCACTGGCCGTCCTCGTCGCAGACGGCCAGCTGCCCCGTACGGGCTGCGGCCATGACGGACAGCGCCACCTCGACGGTCATGGCGGCCCAGACCCGCGGTCCCGCCGAGTCCATGGCATCGGTCGCCGTCCCGTCCACGGGAGGCCCGCTCGGCGAGCGGTGGTACATCAGGTCGGGCGTCAAGGTGCCTCCTGGTGCGAGGGATCGACCCGCACGGACGTGTGCGGGTCGCTGATCGCGCCGCGGGCTCTAGGCGGCCGTGTCGGAAGCGGACTGCCGCCCGTCGGAAACGGACTGCCGCCCGGGCGCTCGTAGGGGGCCCGAAGCGGGGCGGCGGCGGCCGCGCGATGCGCCGCCGCGCTTCCTGGCGGGTGCGGCCGCCGGTGCGGCGATGACGACCGGGACACCGGAGGGGGCCTGGGCGCCCGTGATGCTGTGCAGGATCTCTTCGCCGGAGCGGACCCGGGTGGTCCGCGGGACGATGCCGGCCGCCGCCATGACACGGGTCATGGCGCGGCGCTGATTCGGCGTGACCAGGGTGACGACGCTGCCGGACTTGCCGGCGCGCGCCGTGCGGCCCCCGCGGTGCAGGTAGTCCTTGTGGTCGGTCGGCGGGTCGACGTTGACGACGAGATCGAGGTCGTCGACGTGGATGCCGCGCGCCGCGACGTTGGTCGCCACCAGCACGCTGACGTGCCCGGTCTTGAACTGCGCCAGCGTACGGGTGCGTTGCGGCTGCGACTTGCCCCCGTGCAGGGCGGCGGCTCGCACCCCGTTGTGCAGCAGGTGCTCGGTGAGGCGGTCGACGGCGTGCTTGGTGTCGAGGAACATGATCACGCGTCCGTCGCGTGCGGCGATCTCGGTGGTGGCCGCGTACTTGTCGGCACCGTGCACGTGGAGCACGTGGTGCTCCATCTTCGTGACCGCGCCGGCCGCGGGGTCGACGGAGTGCACGACGGGGTCGCTGAGGTAACGGCGTACGAGCAGGTCGACGTTGCGGTCGAGGGTGGCGGAGAACAGCATGCACTGCCCTCCGGGGCCGACCTGGTCGAGGAGGCCGGTGACCTGCGGCATGAAGCCCATGTCGGCCATCTGGTCGGCCTCGTCGAGTACGGTGACGGCGACCTGGTCAAGCCGGCAGTCGCCGCGGTCGACGAGGTCCTTGAGGCGCCCGGGGGTGGCGACGACGATCTCGGCGCCCCCGCGCAGCCTGCTGGCCTGCCTGCCGATCGACATCCCGCCCACGACCGTGGCCATCCGCAGCCCCACGGCACGGGCGTACGCGGCCAGCGCCTCACTGACCTGCTGCGCCAGCTCGCGCGTCGGTACGAGGACCAGCCCGAGCGGCTGCCCGGCCTCGGCACGCCGCCCCGCCGTGCGGGCCAGCAGCGCGAGTCCGAAGGCGAGTGTCTTGCCGGAACCTGTGCGTCCGCGTCCCAGGACGTCCCGGCCGACGAGGGAGTTCGGCAGTGTCGCGGCCTGGATCGGGAAGGGAACGGTGACGCCCTGCGAGCCGAGCGCGGCCAGAAGCTCCCCGGGCATGTCGAGTTCGGCGAAGCCCTCCACGGCGGGAAGCGCGGGGGTCGCCGTCCCGGGGACGGCGAACTCGCCCCGGGCTGACGCACCGGACCGGCTGCCCGCCGGCACGGCACCACCTCTGCCGCTGCCGCCACGGGTGGTGCGTGTGAAAGGGGTGTTCGCGCGGGTGTGGTTCATGCAGAACCTTCCTCGATGCGGCACATGTCACTCGATTTCCGCGGTGTTGACCGGGCGGATCATTTCAAGGACGGGCCGAATGGGGCGCGGGAGAAAATCTCGCCGCGCACAGTCTGTGCAGACGCCTGTGTCGAGAAAGACGGCCGCGATATGCATGCACCGCTCCGGGCGGCAGCGGTGGAACGGCCCGGAAGCGCCCCGCGTCCCGATGAAGAGGACCGGGTCCGGCGCCCACGGATTTCCGGGATGCGCCCGGCCTCACCGGTGGGTACTGTCCCCGGGAGGGAAAGCAACAAGGGCCCGCACCCCGAAGGATGCGGGCCCCAGCTGTGAGTACGCGTCAGTCGCGTCAGGCGGGAACGATGTTCTCGGCCGTCGGGCCCTTCTGGCCCTGGCCGATGTCAAAGCTCACCTTCTGGCCTTCGACCAGCTCGCGGAAGCCCTGGGCGGCGATGTTCGAGTAGTGGGCGAACACGTCAGCGCCGCCACCGTCCTGCTCGATGAAGCCGAAACCCTTTTCCGAGTTGAACCACTTCACGGTACCGGTAGCCATGTCATTCTCCTTCGAGGCAGTGCATCGCCGTCCGCACTGTACGAACGCCGTGTCGCCGCGATGATCACCCCGTCCGGAGAAGCCGGAATGACAGAAAATGCTCCCGATGGCACGGAGCCGACCGGAACGCACCTGAAGTTTCGGGAACCACAACTGCAACTGAAATGACAGTAGCACGCCGCAACGGCCCGCGTCTGTTCCGTAATTCCACTCCGGTTGCCGCGCCAATAAATCTGCCCGTGGGCCGAGTTCAATTCTCACCCGGCGGGAGCAGATATTGACGAGGCCGGAGCGCAGCGTTCCCGAGGCCGCGCGCGCGGCGTGGCCGCCGCCGCTGCCCCGCGCCGCCCGCTGTGCGCGCCGGCAGCGACGACCCGCCCGCCCGAACGTGACGTACGTGCCCCGCATGTACGACATGGGGCCCCTGTACCGAAGCCACCACCTGCTCCTGGTCCCCTCCACCGTGGAAGACGCCTCCCCCCTCGTGTGATCACCGAGGCCGCGCTGCACGGCCACCCGACCATCGCAACCGAAATTTGAAACTGAACGTCACCATGCGTCCAGCCGCGCGGTCCCGCAGAAAGGCCACCCGCCGGGCGCAGGCAGGCGTGTCTGCCGAGGAGGACCTTGCGCTTTTCGATGTACGGGAGCCGGCGGTTCAGGCGCGCAAGGTCGTCGGGCCGATCCCGCGGGACCGGGGACGCGTCGTGCGACTGGTGGCTGCACTGGCCGAAGAGACAGCAGTGGACGACTGAGGTGGGCGAGGAGACCCCGGACGGTGCTGATCCTTGAGGAGCGATTCAGGAGATCAACTCTCCGTCCGCGCACGCAAAAGGCCCCGGACCGAGATCGGTCCGGGGCCTTTTGCGCTGGTGCCCCCGGCAGGATTCGAACCTGCGACACCCGCTTTAGGAGAGCGGTGCTCTATCCCCTGAGCTACGAAGGCGCAGCTACAGGGTAGCGGATCCGGAGCCGGGGGAACGGCGCGGGGCGCGGCGCCCGGCCCAGGGCTCATGCACCCCCGGGGTGGGGGTCATGTCAGGGCTGCGCGGAGGGCGGCCACTCGTTTGGCCGCGGTGTCGAAGGGGGCGCCGGGGAGGGTGCCGTCGGCGAGGGCGGCGGTGAGGCCGGAGGCGGCGGCGCGGCCCTGGGAGACGTCCCTGGCCGAGCAGAGGAGGAGGTCCATGCCCGCGCCCGCCGCCAGGACCGCCCTGCGCTCGGTGGTGTAGGAGCTGCTCAGGGCCTTCGCCTCCAGCGCGTCCGTGATCGTGACGCCGGTGAAGCCGAGGCGGCCGCGCAGCTCCTGCTGGATGATCTTCGAGGAGAGGCCCGCGGGGTGCGCCGCGTCGAGGGCCGGGTAGACCGCCCAGGACAGCATGACCAGCTTGACGTGGGCGTCGAGGGCCGCGCGGTACGGCGCCTCGTCCACGTCCCGCAGCTCGTCGAGCGACTGACGGAGGGTCACGGGCCCGAGGTCGGTGTTCTCCTCGGCGGTGGCCGCGCCGAGGCCGGGGAAGTGCTTGGCGGTCGCGGCGACGCCCGTGTCCTGCTGCGCCGTGACGAACGCGCCGCCGAGCGTGCCGACCTCGTCGGGGTCGGTCCCGTACGAACGCTGGTGGGCGTCGGCGAAGTCGCCGGGCTCGCGGTAGACGTCGAGTACGGGGGAGAGGTTGACGTTCATCCCCACGCCCGCGAGGTTGCGGCCCGCGCCCGTACCCGCGTCCTGCGCCGCGGCCTCGGGGTCCGACGCCTCGCCCACCTGCTTCTCGGACAGTTCGGGCGCGCCGGGCAGGCGGCGCACCTGGCCGCCCTCCTGGTCGGTCATCAGGAGGAGGGGGGCCTTCACCGGGCTGCTCTCGTTCGCCTCCTTCAACCGGGAGACGGCGGAGGCGATCTGGTCCGCGTCGGAGATGTTCTCGCCGAAGAAGATCACCCCGGCCGCCTCGCCCGCGCTGATCGCGCTGAGCAGGCTGTCCGGCGGGGTGAGGCCCGGGTACGAGTAGACGATCCGCTGGCCCACCCGCTGCGCGGGGGTGAGCTGCGAGAGCAGGTCGGGCAGCGGGCGGCGGCGGGTCATGGCGGACGCCGCGGACGTGCCGAGCGCCAGGGAGGCGACGGCGGCACCCGCAGCGGTGAGGACGGTGCGGCGGCTTGCGGGGGTGCGGCTGTGCGGGGTGTCCATGGTGGGGTTCCTCTTTCGCCGGTGGGGACTGAGCGAGGCAGGGACGGAGCGAGGCCGGGACGAGGCGAGGCCGGGACGGGGCGCGGCCACGGAGCATGGCGCCAGGCCAGGGTGAAGGATTTCTTCAGAAGGTCACAAGGGTCGTGAAAGTTTTTTTCTCCTGACGTGTGGTCGTGGCTTGTTCACGCATGGTGACACGGGGTGGGGGCGGCGGGCTCGTCGGCCGGTCGGGCGTGGCGCTCCTGGCGGCCCGGGAGCTTCAGGCGCGCCGGAGCTCGTGGGCCAGCGCCGCGTAGACGTACTCGCTGCCCCAGCGCTCGCCGTCCAGATCGTTCTCGACGAGGTGGGCCTCGCGGCGCATGCCGAGCCGTGCGCAGAGGCGGGCCGATGCGGTGTTCTCCACGTCGAGGCGCGCGAAGAGGCGGTGGGTGCGCAGGGTGTCGAAGGCGAGCGCCGCGAGCGCGGCCGCGGCCTCTGTGGCGTATCCGCGGCCGCCGTGCGCGGGGTGGAGCGTCCAGCCGATCTCCGTCTGCCGCGCGTGCGCGCTCGCGCACCGCAGGACGGTGTCGCCGATCACGCCGGGGACGGCGGTCCTTTCGATGGCGACGAGGAGCGTGTCGCCGTCGTTCTCCCAGGTGGGGAGGGTGGCGGCGTCGGCGACGACCTCCGCGCACCGCTCGCGGGTGCGCGGCGGGCGGTAGAGGTGGCGTGCCACCTCGGGAAGGCGGTGGTACGCGTGCAGGGCGTCGACGTCCTCCGGTGCGAAGGGGCGCAGTCGGAGGCGGTCGGTGGTGAGGGGGAGGGTCAGGGACAGATCCATCCGCCGGACCCTAGCCGCCGGGGCCTGGCAGGGGCGGGGTGTTTTCACAGGTGGAGCCAGTAGTTACGACGGATTGATAAGTCTATTGTTACTAAATATGGATGAGGGGAAGCCCGAGGCGGCGGGCGAGGACGATGTCGCACAGGCGGGGGCCGCGCTGCGCCTCGCCGTCGCGCGGATCACCAGGCGGCTGCGGCAGACGCACGCCGTCGGCGACGTGACGCTGTCGGGCGCGTCCGTGCTGGCGAGGCTGAGCAGGGACGGCGCCGACTCGCCCGGCTCGCTCGCCGAGCTGGAGCGCGTACGGCCGCAGGCGATGGCCTCGACGCTCGCGCTGCTTGAGGAGCGCGGTCTGGTACGGCGCGACCAGGACGCCGCGGACGGACGGCGGTCCGTCATGAGCGTCACGGAAGAGGGGCGGAAGGTGCTGATGGACCGGCGGTCGGAGTCGGTGCAGCGGATGACCGACGTGCTGGACAAGGAGTTCACGCCCGAGGAGCGCGGGATGCTCGTCGCCGTGCTGCCGCTGCTCGACCGGCTGGCGGAACGGCTGTGACCGGCCCGGACTCCCCGGACTCCCCGGACATCCCGACAACCCCGGGCGGTACGCCGAACACCCCCCGCCGCGACCGGCCCACCCGGGCCGAGCGCATGGCGAAGACCCCCATGCCCGCGAACTACCAGTGGATCGCCCTGTCCAACACCACGCTCGGCGTGCTGATCGCGACGATGGACGCCTCCATCGTGATCATCTCACTGCCGGCGATCTTCCGGGGCATCGGGCTCGACCCGCTCGCGCCGGGCAACATCGGCTACCTGCTGTGGATGATCCTGGGCTACCTGCTGGTCTCCGCGGTCCTCGTCGTCGTCCTCGGGCGGCTCGGGGACATGTTCGGCCGGGTCAAGATCTACAACCTCGGGTTCATGATCTTCGCCTGTGCCTCGATCGCGCTCTCCCTCGACCCGCTCACCGGCGGCGGAGGCGCGCTCTGGCTGATCCTGTGGCGGGTCGTCCAGGCCTTCGGCGGCTCCATGCTGACCGCGAACTCGGCCGCCATCCTCACCGACGCGTTCCCCGCGCGGCAGCGCGGCATGGCGCTCGGCATCAACCAGATCACCGCGCTCGCCGGGCAGTTCCTCGGGCTCCTCGCCGGCGGCCTGCTCGCCGTCGTCGACTGGCGGGCCGTGTTCTGGGTGAGCGTCCCGATCAGCGTGGCCGGCAGCATCTGGTCGTACCTCTCCCTGCGGGAGACCGCGTCGGGGCGGCGCGGGCGCATCGACTGGTGGGGCAACCTCACGTTCGCCGGGGGCGCCGGCATCCTGCTCGCCGGGATCACGTACGGGATCCAGCCGTACGGCGGCAGCGCCACGGGCTGGGGGAATCCGATGGTGCTCGCCGGGCTGTTCGGCGGGGTGTTCCTGCTCGCGGTGTTCTGCCTGATCGAGACGCGGGTGAAGGAGCCGATGTTCCGGCTCTCGCTGTTCACGGTGCGGGCCTTCGCCGCGGGCAATCTCGCCGCGCTGCTGACCTCGATCGCGCGCGGCGGCCTCCAGTTCATGCTGATCATCTGGCTCCAGGGCATCTGGCTGCCGCTGCGCGGCTACGACTTCGAGGCGACGCCCCTCTGGGCCGGGATCTTCATGCTTCCGCTGACCTGCGGCTTCCTGGTAGCGGGGCCGGTCTCCGGCTATATGTCGGACCGGTTCGGCGCGCGGCTGTTCTCCACGACGGGGCTGCTCGTGGTCGCGGCCTCCTTCCTCGGCCTGCTCCTGCTGCCGGTGAACTTCAACTACTACCTGTTCGCCCTGTTGCTGCTGCTCAACGGGCTCGGCCAGGGCATGTTCTCCTCGCCCAACACGTCGTCGATCATGGGCAGCGTGGCGCCGGAGTACCGGGGCGTGGCCTCCGGCATGCGCTCCACCTTCCAGAACTCCGGTACGGCACTGTCCATCGGCGTGTTCTTCTCGCTGATGGTCTCGGGGCTCGCGGCCAAGCTTCCCGCGACGCTCAGCTCCGGCCTCCAGGGCCAGGGCGTGCCCGCCGCGACGGCTCACCAGGTCGCCTCGCTGCCGCCGGTCAGCACGCTGTTCGCGACGTTCCTCGGCAACAATCCGATCCAGCACCTGCTCGGCCCGAGCGGTGCGCTCGACCGGCTGACCGGCGCCCAGCGGCGCACCCTGACCGGGCACAGCTTCTTCCCGCAGCTGGTCTCGGGGCCGTTCCACCACGGCCTCGTGATCGTGTTCACCGTGGCCGCGGGCATGGCGCTCGTCTCCGCGGTCGCCTCCGCGCTGCGCGGCCGCCACCAGCGCGCGGACGGGCAGCCCACCTCTGAGAAGGACGAGAAAGGAAAGCCGCAATGGCGAAAAGCGCGCTCCTCGTGATGGACGTGCAGCAGGACATCGTCGGCCGGTTCGCCGACGACCCCGGATACCTCCCGCGGCTGCGCGGCGCCGTCGACGCGGCGCGCGCGGCGGGGGTCCCGGTGATCCACGTCGTGGTCGGCTTCCGGGCGGGACACCCCGAGATCAGCCCGCGCAACACGACCTTCGGCGGCATCGCGGGCGCGGCCGCCGCGGGCACGACCGGCGGGTTCGCCCCCGGCGACCCCGGCGCCGCGATCCACCCCGACGTCGCGCCGCTCGGCGGCGAGATCGTCGTCACCAAGAAGCGGGTGAGCGCCTTCGCGGGCAGCGACCTCGACATGGTGCTGCGGGCGCAGGGCGTCGACTCGCTGGTGCTGGCAGGCATCGCCACCAGCGGTGTGGTGCTCTCGACGCTCCGCCAGGCCGCCGACCTGGACTTCCACCTGACGGTCCTTGAGGACGGCTGCCTCGACGGCGACCCCGAGGTGCACCGCGTGCTGACCGGCAAGGTCTTTCCGCGCCAGGCGGAGGTCGTAAGGATCGAGGAGTGGGCGGCCGGACTGTCCGCGTCCGCATAGGCGGGGAGCCGGGCCCGCAGGCTCCGGTCCCCGGGGCGGCCGCGTACGCCCGCCCGTACGCGACCGCCCCCGCCTCAGGACCGCGCCCCCTCAGGACCGCGTCACTCGTACCGCGTACCCGCCGTCCGCCTCCTTCGAGAGGACCGAGACGGTGAGGCCGTCGGCCCGGTCGGTGAAGGTCTGGCCGGGCTGGTAGGTGGCGTCGGAGAGCTCGGCCTGGACGTTGGGGAGGCGGGTGCAGCCGCCGCTGTTCCTGGTGGCGTCGGAGATCGAGACCGGGCCCTCGCCGGTGTCGACGGACGCGTCGACGCGGTAGATCAGCACGCCGGGGCGGCACACCGCGTCGTCGTTGCCCGTGCGGGTGCGCACCTCGATGGCGTACCCGGACTGCCCGGAGAGCGGCACGAAGATCATCTTGCGTCCGCCGCGGGTCTCCAGCGGTTCGAGCCGCCGCTCCAGGGTGCCGCTCGACGCCGCGCAGCTGACCTGCTCGTCGTCGAGCCACCCGAGCTTCCACTTGTGCCAGCCCAGCAGGTCGTTGTCGGCCCCCCAGTCCTCGGACATGATGTCCCAGTGGCCGACCGAGCCGCCGCCCTGCGCGGTGTAGAGGTCGGGCAGGCCGAAGGTGTGGCCGTTCTCGTGGGGCAGCACCCGGTAGCCGGTGCTCCCGTACGAGCCGGAGCCGTCGTCCTGGCGGCTGTAGACGAACGACATGTTCGACAGCGGCACCCCGTCCGCGTGGGGCGCGTCCTTGTTGCCGGAGAACGTCACCGAGAGCACGGTGTCGAGCGCCGAGGGCCCGGCGTTCGGCGTCACCAGGATGTTGACGATGTCGTAGCGGCTGAAGTCCACCTTCGGGTCCGCGGCCTTCACGATGTCGGCGACCAGCCGGTGGTAGCCGGGCTCGTAGGGGGAGCCGCGGTTGATGCCGTAGGCGCGGAACGTCTTCGGCATGCGCAGCCAGTGGCGTATCGGAGTCTGCGGCCGGTAGTCGAGCCGGCCGTACGAGCCGGTCCTGAACCACCGCGCGGTCTGCGGGAAGAACTCGTGGAAGCGGGACATCGCCGAGCCGGGGCCCTGCGCGTCGGGGAAGTCGACCATCAGGTTGAGTGCGTGCAGGACGCCGGTCGAGTGCGCGTAGCCGGTGTTGGTCGGCAGGCCCTCGGACATCTGGACCGCGGCGCCCGGCTTCGAGCTGATGCGGCAGGGGCCGAGCACCGCGTCGTTCTGCGCCGAGCCGGGGCCCGCCGTGGCGCGGGTGACGATGGGCGAGCCGCTCGCCGTGGTCAGGGCGGCGAGGGCGAGCGCGGTGCAGCCCGCGAGCATCCCGACGCGGTGGCGGCGGCTGCGGCGGTGGGCGCCGCGGCGCCCGCGGGGGCCGGCCCCGCTGGATATGTGCGAGCTGCGTATCCGGCGCCTTTCCTGCATGCGGTCGCCCTCCGGGTCCGCGGCAGCCGGCCGTCCTGACTGCTCTCTGTCCGATCACCCTCCGTCCCTCGGCGTGTCGCCGCTCGCTGGGTGCGCCGATCGGAGGTTTTCCGGACAAACAGGGATTCGGCGAACATGTGACCCAGATCACAAAGTGGACAGGAAATAACTGGGGACCGCATCCCCGTTTGCACCTGTGTCCGCGGCAAGCGGGGAGCCGATCCCCGTTTACGCAGAACAGACGGAGAGATCACAGCGAGCGATCGCGGCCCCGGCACACCCGGGGCGCAGACGGAAGGCCGACATGAAGACCGCCACCCGACCCGGCACGGAGGCCGAGGCGCACCGCTCCACGCGGCCGCGCGCCGACGCCCTGCGCAACAGGGAGCGGATCGTCTCGGCCGCCCGTGAGATCTTCGTGGAGCACGGGCCGGAGGCCCCGCTCGACGACATCGCCCGCCGGGCCGGCATCGGCAACGCCACGCTGTACCGGCACTTCCCCGAGAGGTCCGCGCTCCTCGTCGAGGTCGCGCGGAGCGTCATGTCCCGGGCGGCCGAGTCGGCCGAGCGGGCGGGCGCAGAGGAATCCGACGCGTTCGCCGCGCTGTGCCGCTTCGCGCACGACGCGGTGGACGAGCGGATCGGCGCGCTGTGTGCCCTGCTGTCCGACGGCTTCGGGCCGCACCGGGCGGATCTGGACACGGAGCGCCTCCGCCTCACGGAGACGGTCGAGGCGATGATGGAGCGCGCGCGGCGGGCCGGCAGGCTCCGCCCCGACGTGGGCCACGGCGACCTCATGGTGGCGCTCGCCCAGCTCTCCCGCCCACTGCCGGGGACAGGCTGCCTGGACACGGACCGGTTCACCCACCGGCACCTGCAGCTTTTCCTCGACGGCCTCGAAGCCCCTGCCAGGTCCGCTCTGCCGGGCAGGTCAGCGACTCTGGAGGATCTGCGCCGCGCCACCCCCTGACGCGCCCTGACCCAGACACACAGCCACACGCCAAGAGGGCACACGGCCCGCCGCAGAGGCGGGCATGACCGGCCGCGCAGCCCGGGCCGTGCCCGCCCGCACACCCCGTTCCACGCACCGGGTCCCACGACCCGCCGACGAACCACCCGCAACCGATCCCGCCCGCCGGGCCGGGGCGGACCGGCGCACCGCACGCACTGCCAGCGGCGGCGCACGGACGCCCGCAGCGCCCCGGGGCCCTGTCCGCCCCGGGCGGCGGACACCGCAGACCGCGTCACCCGCAGACCGGGGTGGCGTACCCATCTCGTAAGCACGGCAGCGTCGCCAGGACTTACGTACGCTCCCGTCCTTCCGTACCTCCTTAGGCGGATACCTCCATGTCAAGAAGACTGTCGAAAAGGCCGGAAAGCGGGCTCGCGAGCTCCGCTTCCGCTCCCGAGCACGCCGCGGCCGCAGGCCGCTGGAAGGCGCTCGTCTTCATCGCGCTCGCCCAGCTGATGGTGGTGCTCGACGCGACCATCGTGAACATCGCGCTCCCGCACGCCCAGACCGACCTGCACATATCCGACGCCAACAAGCAGTGGGTCATCACGGCCTACGCGCTGGCGTTCGGCGGCCTGCTGCTGTTCGGCGGCCGGGTCGGCGACCTGTGGGGCCGCAAGCGCACCTTCGTCGTGGGCCTGTTCGGCTTCGCCGCGGCCTCCGCGGTCGGCGGCGCCGCGGTCAACGAGGCGATGCTGCTCAGCTCGCGCGCCGCGCAGGGCGTCTTCGGCGCGCTGCTCGCGCCCGCCGCGCTCTCGCTGCTCGCGACGACCTTCACCGACCCGAAGGAGCGCGCCAAGGCGTTCGGCATCTTCGGTGCGATCGCCGGTGGCGGCGGCGCCGTCGGCCTGCTGCTCGGCGGCTTCCTCACCCAGTACCTCGACTGGCGCTGGACCTTCTTCGTGAACATCCCGTTCGCGATCATCGCGGCGCTCGGCGCGTTCCTGGTGATCAGGGAGCCCGCGGGCGGCCGCAACCGCAACCCGCTCGACATCCCCGGCGTGATCCTCGCCACCCTCGGCCTGGTCTCGCTGGTGTACGGCTTCACCCGCGCCGAGTCCAACGGCTGGACCGACTCGGTGACGCTCGGGATGTTCGTCGCGACGGTCGTCCTGCTCGCCGCCTTCGCGTTCGTCGAGTCGCGGGTCAAGGCGCCGCTGCTGCCGCTGCGCGTGGTCACCGACCGCAACAGGGCCGGCGTCTACTCCTCGCTGGGCCTCGCGGTCATCGGCATGTTCGGCCTGTTCCTCTTCCTGACGTACTACCTCCAGGTCGTCCAGGGGTACTCGGCCCTCAAGACCGGCTTCGCGTTCCTGCCCATGGTCGCCTCCATGATCACCGGCTCGACGCAGATCGGCGCCCGGCTGATGAACAGGGTCCCGGCGCGTGCGCTGATGGGCCCCGGCTTCGTCGTCGCCGCCGTCGGCATGCTGCTGCTGACCCGCCTGGAGGTCGGCTCCTCGTACGCGGGGGTCGTCCTGCCCGGCATGATCCTGCTCGGCCTCGGCATGGGTACGGCGTTCATGCCCGCCATGTCCCTCGCGACGCACGGCATCGAGCCGCGTGACGCGGGTGTCGCCTCCGCGATGGTCAACACCTCGCAGCAGGTCGGCGGCGCGATCGGCACGGCTCTGCTGAACACCATCGCGGCGTCCGCCACGGGCACCTACCTCGCCTCCCACCACGCGCCCGCGGCGGCCGGTGGAGCGGGTGCGCGGCTGGTGCAGGCCCAGGGCCTGGTGCACGGGTACACGTCCGCCATCTGGGTCGCCGTCGCCATCCTGGCCGTCGCCGCCGCGATCGCGCTGACCGCGATCAACGCGGGGCGCCCCGGCGTCACGAAGGTCACCTCCGAGAGCTCCGAGGACGGGGCCGCGGAACTCGACGACGAGGTCCAGCTGCCGGTCTCCATGCACTGACCCGCGAGGGAACCGGGACATCCGGGACATCCGGGACACCGGGGTCCCGCGGCCGTGCCGCAAGGCCGGGGAGGCCGCGGGACCCGAGCCCCGAGGAGCGAGACCCCCGAAGGGCATCCGCCGCAAGGACTCCGCCCCGGTACCGCGCTCGCGGTGCCGGGGCGGAGGCGTGGGCGCCGTGGCGGCGGCTCAGCGGCGCCACGGCAGGTCCGCGCAGGTGCCCTCCGGTTCGAGCCCGGTGGCCACCGCCTGCATGATCTCGCCGAGCTGCGTCGTCTGCTCGGGGGTGAGCCGGTCGAAGACGGCCTGCCGTACGGCCGCGACATGTCCGGGCGCCGCCTCCTGCAGCTTCGCCACCCCGCTCTCCGTGAGCCGGGCGAGCTGCCCCCGCTTGTCGGAGGGGCACTCCTCCCTGCGCACCCAGCCGTCCGCCTCCAGGCGGGTGATGGCGTGCGAGAGCCGTGACCTGGTGATCTTCACGCCCTGGGCGAGGTCGGTCATCCGCAGGGCCCGGCCCGGCGCGTGGGAGAGGTGGACGAGCAGCGCGTAGTAGATGTGCGGCATGCCGGCGTCCCGCTGGAGCTGCCGGTCCAGGTGGTCGTCGAGGAGGATCGTCGCGTGCATGAACGCACGCCAGGCCCGCTGCTCCTCGTCGCTCAGCCAGCGCGGCTCCTCGTCGGGACAGGGGACCGGCGGCGTTGTCATGGTCCTTATCCTACCTTTCCTTGAAAGTTTGACGATATCCAGATAACCTGATGCCATTACTTTAGAGTTCAAGATCTTTTGTGGGAGGTCGTCTCCATGACCGCAGCCGCCGAGCGCATGCCCGCCCTCTACCTGTCGCACGGCGCACCGCCGCTCGCCGACGACCCGCAGTGGCCGGGCGAGCTCGCCGCCTGGTCGGCCGACCTGCCGCGCCCCACGGCGATCCTCATCGTCTCGGCACACTGGGAGGAGGCGCCGCTCGCACTGAGCGCGACCTCCACCGTCCCGCTCGTCTACGACTTCTGGGGCTTCCCCGAGCGCTACTACCAGGTGCGGTACGAGGCCCCCGGCGCCCCCGCCCTCGCCGAGTCCGTGCGCGGGCTGCTGCGCGGCGCCGGGATGCCCGTGCACGACGAGCCGGGCCGCGGCCTCGACCACGGCGCCTACGTGCCGCTCAAGGAGATGTTCCCCGCTGCCGACATCCCGGTGCTCCAGATGTCGATGCCGACCCTGGACCCGCGGCGGCTGCTGGAGGTCGGCCGCAGGCTCGCGCCGCTGCGCGACGAGGGTGTGCTGATCGTCGGCAGCGGCTTCTTCACCCACAACCTCGCTGCGCTGCGGCAGGAGGGGGCGCTGCCGTCCTGGTCCGTCGAGTTCGACGACTGGGGCCACCGGGCGCTGCTCGCCCAGGACGTCGACGCGCTGCTCGACTTCGAGCACAAGGCGCCCGCGGGCCGGCTCGCGCACCCGAGGACGGAGCACTTCGCCCCGCTGTTCGTCACGCTGGGCGCCGCCGAGGACGAGCTGGGCACCGGCCGCAGCGTGATCGACGGCTTCTGGCTCGGCCTCGCCAAGCGCTCGCTCCAGTACGGCTGAGCCGCCGCGGCGCCCGCCCGGCGGGAAGCGCCACCGGGACGCCACCGGCGCCTGGCCGGGACGCCGCCGGGCCCGGCCGGGCGGGCGCCCGGGGCCGCGGCCCCGCCTTCACCCCGCGTGCCGCGCCTCCGGCAGCGGCTTCTCGTACCAGGCCACGTCCCAGTACGCGCCGAACTTCCGCCCCATCTCCGCGTACGTCCCGACGTGGCGGAAGCCGAACTGCTCGTGCAGCCGCACGGACGCCTCGTTGGGCTGGGCGATCCCCGCGTACGCGCGGTGGAGGTCCTCGCCGCCGAGGGCCGCGAAGAGCGCGGCGTAGAGCCGCGTGCCCACCCCGCGACCGCGGGCCCGCGGCGCGCAGTAGACGCTCACCTCGACCGAGGTCGCGTACGCGGGCCTGGCCCGGAACGGGCTGCTCGTCGCATAGCCGAGAACGCGGGCAGAGGGGACATCCCGAGCAACCGACAGGCGGTGCGGGCCGTCTACCGGGTGGGAGCGCAGCCACCCGATGCGCTCCTGTGGAGTGGCCGGGGCGGTGTCGAATGTGACGGCCGTCTCCAGGACGTAGTGGTTGTAGATGTCGGTGAGTGCCTCGATGTCGGCCTCGGCGCCGGGCCTGACCTGCACTTCCGTCGCTGAGCTGCCCATGGTTCCCCCTCCTCGGGAGGCCAGGTCGGCCGGACAGGGTACTGCATGATCACGAAAATCGCGGACGGCATGGGAATTCTGTCCGGTTTCCAGGCGTTCTTACCACCGGAAGCAGGGCACCCGATCGGGTGTCGCGACTTACTCAGTCCAGCAAGGGAGCTCGCATGGCAACCCGTGCCGTCGCCCGTCGCACTGCCTCGCGCGGAACGACCGAGGCGAACAGTGTTCGCGCAACTGGCGGGGAGATCGCCGACCGCGACCTGGTCGGCATGTACCTCGACGAGATCGCGCGGACCCCGCTGCTCGACGCCGCAAGGGAGGTCGAGCTGTCCCAGACCATCGAAGCAGGAGTCTACGCCCGTCAGATCCTCGACGGCGAGGTCACGAGCGAGGCAGGTGGCGCGTCCCGCGAGGAGCTGGAGGCGCTGGTGGCCGAGGGCGAGCGCGCCAAGGACGTCTTCATCCGTTCCAACCTCCGCCTGGTGGTCGCCGTGGCCCGGCGCTACCCGCGCAGCGGTCTGCCGCTGCTCGACCTGATCCAGGAGGGCAACGCGGGCCTGGTGCGCGCGGTCGAGAAGTTCGACTACGCGAAGGGCTTCAAGTTCTCCACGTACGCGACCTGGTGGATCCGCCAGGCGATCACCCGGTCCATAGCGGACCAGTCGCGCACGATCCGGCTCCCCGTCCACCTGGTGGAGGAGCTGGGCAGGATCCGCCGCGTGCAGCGCGAGTTCAACAGGGAGAACGGCCGGGACCCCGAGCCCGAGGAGATCGCGGTCGAGCTCAACTCCACACCCGAGCGGGTCAACGACGTGCTGGACTGGGCCCGCGACCCGGTGAGCCTGAACATGTCCGTGGACGACGAGGGCGACACCCAGTTCGGCGACCTGCTGGAGGACACCTCGGCGGTCTCGCCCGAGCAGTCGGTCCTCACGCTGCTGCGCAGCGAGGAGCTCGAGGACCTGATCGGCAGGCTCGACCAGCGCACGGCGTCCATCATCAAGATGCGCTACGGCATCGAGGACGGCCGGGAGCGCACGCTGACGGAGGTCGGCAAGGAGCACGGCCTCACGCGTGAGCGGATCCGGCAGATCGAGAAGCACGCCCTCCTCGAACTGAAGAAGATGGCGAGGGACACGGGCTTCGACGCGGCGGCGTGACGCGTGCGCCCATTACCCGTAAGGTCACTCACGAAGACGGCGGTCTCTCCGCCGCCCACAGACGAGCCCCGGTGCCAACCCCCCCAGGCGCCGGGGCTCTTTCTTGCCCGGGCGTGGCTGTGGGCGCCCGCGGACCGGTTCGGGTGTCGGCGCCGACGGGTCAGCGGACGCGCGACCTGCGTTCGAGTGCGGACCGTGCCGCGCCCTCGTCCAGGTAGACCTCGCACATGTGCCGCCCGTCGGGCGTGGCCGTGTGCTCGACCTCCCACAGGCTGGTCTCGGTGCCGTCGAGCAGCAGGAACGCGTGCTCGTACAGCATGAACCCGCTGCCGCCCTCCTCCGCGTGCGACCAGTGCCCGAAGACCTGGGCGATGTGGTGGGCGAAGGCCGTGCGCAGGAGCCGCGCGGTCTCCTCGCCCGGCCGGTCCGCGTTCTCCGCGCGGCGCAGCACCCGGCGCGCGTGGTCGGGGGAGTTGTCGCTCACATAGAGCCTGGGCAGCGCGGACGGCTGGGCCGCGAGCAGCTCGGGCGGCGCGATCCGGATGTCGTGGCCGAAGCCGTCGCCCTCCGCTTCGGCCGCCTCGGGACGGGGCTCCTCGCCGCCTAAGAGGCGGGCGGACGCCTCACGGGCGTCCGCCTCCGCCGCGAACAGCTCGTGCAGCGGCGTGTCCCCGCGCGCCGCCGTGTGCACGACCTCCCACAGCGTCAGCGCGCTGCCGTCGGAGAGCAGGAACGTGTGCCGGTACGTCTCGCGGTGCCGTCCCTTGCTGTGGTGTGCGGAGGACAGTGAACTGGCATGCGTCAGCGCGGAGTCGAGGCGCCCGATCAGGGCGGCCGGCAGGGCGAAGGAGTTGAGCGAGCGTTCCAGAAGGCGCTGGATGTGCGTCTCGGTCGTCTCGTGCGGACCGTTCAAGAGGGATCTCCCCGACATCGCCAGGTGTCACTTTGTGAACGCATACGGTAGCCCCTTGGGGTGAGATCACGTCCAGAGTTTTGGTAAAGACAGCGCCATTCGGAGAATTTTCCTTCCCTCCCTGTCACAGAACATCCCGCGCGCTGTCAGGTCCGTACAGGTCCAGGTACGAGGGGAACACACCCCCGGGGCCGCTGACCCCCTCCGCCGCGAGCACCGCACGCACGATCGCCCGCGTGACCGTGTCCGCCGCCGCGGCCAGCACCGGATTGAGCGCCAACGGGCCGTCGCCCAACGGGACATCACCAGTGGCCAGGGCGAACACGGTGTCCCCGTCGTTCAACAGGTGCACCGGCCGCACCGCGCGTGCGATGCCGTCGTGCGCCGTGCCCGCCGCCTTCTGCGCCTGGGCGCGGCTCAGGGCGGCGTCCGTGGCGACCACCACGAGCGTGGTGTTCAGCGGCGCGGGCCCCAAGTCCTCGCCCAGCGCGGCCAGTCGCGCCTCGGCCGCCGCATGGACCTCCGGCGGCGGAGAGACCGTGCGCCCTTCGAAGTACCGCCCGTACAGCACTCCGGTGAGCGGATCCACCGCCGAGCCCGCCGCGTTGGCGACGACGAGCGCGGCGACGGTGGCGCCCGAGCCCCGCAGCACCGTGCTCGCCGTCCCCACGCCGCCCTTCAACCGGCCGACCAGCGCGCCCGTCCCTGCGCCCACCGAGCCCTCCGCGACCGGCGCGAAGAGGGGCGAGGCGGCCGCCGCCAAGGCGGCCGCGCGGCCCGTCTCCGCGCCGGGCCTGACGCCCCAGTCGCCGACGCGCCCCAGGTCGAACACGGCCGCGGCAGGCACCACCGGAACCACATGCCCACGGTCCGGGAGACGCACCCCGCGCCCCTGCTCCTCCAGCCAGGCCGCCACCCCGGACGCCGCGTCCAGCCCGTACGCGCTGCCGCCCGTCAGGACCACGGCCTCCACCCGCTCGACCAGATTGCGCGGGTCGAGCGCGTCCGTCTCGCGGGTCGCAGGGCCGCCGCCCCTGACGTCCACCGCCGCCGTCACCCCGCCGTCCGGCGCGAGCACCACCGTCGTCCCCGTCAGCGCCCGCTCGCCCGCCACCCGGGCATGGCCCACCCGCAGCCCCGCCACATCGGTCAGCGCCCCGCCCCGTCCCGGCGCGCCGGGACGCGCCCCCGCGCCGCCGGGTGCAGGCGACCCCTGCTCACTACCGGGAGCCTTCCGCGTCACAGGGAGCCGTCCCCGGCGTCGGCGGCGCCCTCCGGGCCCGTCGGCGGCAGGCCGCGCACGGAGCCGCCCGGCCCGTCCTCGGGGATCCGCGCGGCCAGCGCCACACCGACCGCCACCGCCGCGGCCGCCACCAGACCCGCCGCCGGCACCGCCCACGCACCGGCGAAGAGGCAGCACACCACCCCCACCGAGGCGACCGGCAGCACCAGTTGCTCCGCCGCGCCCCGCTTGAAGTGCCGCGCGTGCAGCAGCCACACCATGATCAGGAAGACCCCCGCAGGCACGCAGACGGCCGCCCCCGCGGCCCGGGCCGTGATGTGCGCCTCGCCCACCGCCTGCTCGACGGCCACTTCGAGACCGGCCCCGATCGCCGCCGCTGAACCGAAGATCGCAAGGTGACCGTACCCCCAGGGGATGGCCTCCCGGTCGCCGGCCAGCCGCTGGTGGACCGGGGCCGCGAAGTAGATCCACCAGGCGGCGAAGACGATCAGGATGCCGCCGCCCGCGATCGGCAGCAGCCGGTCCAGCGCCTCGTGCTCGTCGAGCGCCGACTGCACCGCGACCGTGGCCGCGGACATCGTCTCGCCCAGCACGATCAGCGTGAACAGCCCGTAGCGCTCCTCGATGTGGTGCGGATGCCACGGTGTCTCCTGGTCGCGCTCCGCCACCAAGGGCACCAGCATCTCGGCGATGCCCACCACGAGGAACAGCCACCTGCGGGTCTCCTCCGGCGCCCACAGCAGCCCCACCCACGCCGCCTGGCAGACCGCCACCCCCACCGCGTACCGCACGGCGGTGCGCCGCGCAGGGCTGCCGCGGTCCTCGGATGCCGCGGCCCGCAGCCACTGGCAGGTCAGCGCCAGCCGCATCACCAGATAGCCGACGACGGCGATCGTCCAGTCGTTCTCCGAGAAGGCCTGCGGCACGCCCGCGGCGTAGATCAGGACGCCGCAGATCTGCACCAGCGTCGCCACACGGTAGGGCACGTCGTCGACGTCGTAGGCCGAGGCGAACCAGGTGAAGTTCATCCAGGCCCACCAGATGCCCCAGAACACGAAGACATAGCCGATCACGCCGCTGCCCGCGTGCCCCTCCGCGAGGGAGTGCACCAGTCGCGCGCCGGCCTGGGCCACCGCGACGACGAAACAAAGATCGAAGAAGAGTTCCAGCGGTGTCGAGGCGCGGTGCTCCTCGTCCCGCGCGCGTGCGGTCATGTGCCGCACGACACCTGCCATCCTTTTTCCGGGGCCTGCCGTCGTCATGCGCCCAGCACATCAGACTCGGCGGCCGGCCAGGACGAGGACGCGCTTTCCGCCCCCTCCAGCCGCCGAGCCGGCCGCCGTAGGCTTGGGGCATGAGCACAGCCACCGGGCCGGAGCCCGACGACGCCGGGCGAGCCACAGCGCCCGCGGCAGCGGCGCCCGAGGCCCCGCCCGCCGCGCGGCCCCGCCTGGTCTTCGACGACCCGCTGGACCAGCGGTCGGCGGACGACACCGACGACGGCTGGGGCGAGCGCCCCTCCGCCGCCTCGGGCAGCGCGGCCGACCTGGCACGGTTCCTCGACGAGAAGCCGCCCCACCACATCTGAGGGGACGGCCCGCGGGGCGTGCCTACTTCCGCTGCGGCACGACGGTCTCGCTGCCGCCGGGGCCGCGCTGCGAGACGAGCGTGTCGCGGATCTCCTTCAGCACGTCCAGCTCGCTGGCCTCCACCACCGTCTCCACCGGCACCTCCTCCTTGGCGGCCAGGAGCCGGGCGCGCCGCGCGAGGTACCGCGACATCGGCAGGACCATCAGGAAGTAGACGACGGCCGCCGTGATGAGGAAGTTCAGCGCGGAGCTGAGGACCGTCCCCCACATGAGCTCGATGCCGTGCGTCGCCTCTCCGGCCTTGTCCGTCGTGCAGGGCGACTGGATGCAGTAGTGGTACTGCTCCAGGTCCTGGGTGCCGAAGGCGCCGACCACCGGGTTGATGACGCCCTTGACGACCGCGTTCACGATGTTCGTGAACGCGGCGCCGATGACGACCGCGACCGCGAGGTCGATGACGTTCCCGCGCATCAGGAAGGCTTTGAAGCCCGCCATCACGCTCTCCTTCTCCTTGCTCACGAAAGAGCCTTTCTTCGCCCGTGCCAAAGGGGTGGCATTCTGCCTGGCAACTTACGTCAGGGCAGGGCCTCGCTGTCCAATCCGGCGTCACACCAGATTGACGACACGCTGCTTTGACCAGGGGCTTCTCTCGCAGTGTCAGCACAGTGTGACCGCCAGCTGGGACATCGGGGCGGCCGCGGCGAGCTCCGCCGCGACCTGCCGTGACACCGAGAGCACCAGCAGCGCGCCGCCCTCGACCGGGTCGTCGGGGCCCGCCTCGGGGATCTCTTCGACCCGGACGCCCGAGGCCACGGTCCTGGCCTCGGGCCGCCGGTCAGCGATGCCCGGCGCGCCCGGCACCGCGGCCGGGGCCGCGATCACATCGACCCTGTCCCCGGGGCGCAGCAGCCGCACGGTCGCGGCGTCGGCGATGCGCACCGGCGCGGACACACTCCGCTCCGCGGAGCCGTCCGGTGGGCCGGCCGCGGGCCCCGTCCCGTCCGGTGTGCCCTGACGCCCGTCCGTGTGCGCCCGCACGCCCGCGTGCCCGCCCGCGCCCGCACGCGCGTCCGCGCCCGTGCGCGAGGAGGCGGGGCCGGCCGCGCCCGTGGTCCCGGCGCCGGTCGCGGCGAGCGCGGCGGCTCCCACCGCGAGGCCCGCCGCCATGACGCGCTGCCTGCGGAGCACCGCCCTGCGCAGGCGGTCCCGCTGTCCGCGCACCCGCACGGGGTCGAAGGCGGGCACACCGCGCGGCTCGGGCACCGAGGGCCCGCCCGGAGGCCGGTGCCGGGCGCACAGCGAACCGGGAGAAGGAGAGACAGGAGGGGCAGGAGGGGCAGAAGTGACGGGAGGGGCAGGTGAGAAGGGAGGGAGCCGGAGGGAGAGAGCGGACGGGCCCGCGGGGGCGGACGCGTGCGTCGGATCGGACGGAACACTGCGGGACATGCCGGACCACCGCCTGCTGTGGAGGGTGCGCGACCGCCTCGGCGCGGTCGTCGCCCCTCACATTGCCCTGCCCCGCCGCATCCCGCCGCGGCCTGTGGACAACCTCCCGGGCTGTGGACAACTCGCTCACCCGCAAGGGTGGTTGTGCACCGGGCCGGTTCGGTGACGGTTCGCCGCCGGGCGGTCAGGGCAGGCTGATCCCGGGATCGATTCCGTCGAGGGCGTGTGCGCAGAGGCAGTCGCGTGTCTCGTTCGCCTGCAGTCCGCCCACCGCGTCGAACAGGACGTCGCGCAGCCGCGCCACATTCGCCGCGAAGACCCTCAGCACTTCCTCGTGCGAGACGCCCTCGCCCGTCTCGGCCCCCGCGTCAAGATCCGTCACGAGCGTCATGGAGGTGTAGCAGAGTCCGAGTTCACGTGCGAGTGCGGCCTCGGGTGTTCATCGGGCCCCTGCCCGACAGCACGACCAGCATCCTGAACTGGGGCAGCGTCAGCGTCTCCCCGACGGACGCGAGCGAGCGCGCCG